>NZ_JAEMUE010000050.1:0-47694 GCF_018342435.1 Neochlamydia sp. AcF65 | reverse complement strand
TGATAGGAGCGTTTGCTTAATTGGGAGCGGTATGAATTGAGAGGTTCCTGTACCGTTCTAAGAGAGGCTTGTGGGGAAGTTCCACAGGTCGACTCACCATAAAAAATATCAATTAGAAAAAAGATTAGGTTAAATGCCAGTTAATGACAAATGTTCTTATTTTGAATAAACGCCTCTGGATGTGATTCGGTAGCTACAAGTTGTAACTGACTAGCAGAAAGAGCAGGCGTATACAGAGACAAAGCAAAAAGCATTAAGAGATAGTATCGTAAAAAAATCCTATCCATTTCCTCAGCCCTTTTTAGCTGTTTAAAGGTGTTAAGTCTAAGGAAATTTTGATTTTCAAGCAGTAAAAAAAGAGACTTAAATTGAAAATATTTTAATTTTGAGTTTAATCCTTAGTTTTATCAGTCAATTTATATTTTTGCAGCCTACTATTAGGCTTTTCAGGTAATGTGTAGATAATTTTTCCTTGTTTAAGCAACGAAGAGAGAACTTTTTTTAATCCCCCTGAAATGTGTTTATGTCCCAGGATTTGAGATATTTCACTCTTCGATAAAGATTCTTTTCGAAGCAATTTTATCACTTCTTTTTCCAAGGACTCGGGCCTTGACTCGGGTCTGACTTTTTCGGCTTCTTCTGCCTGTTCTTCGGGCCTTTTCCCTGTGGCAAAGAAAGACGAGGGCAAGAAAGTAGTAACGACTGATTCCGCTCGCATTTCCCAAGTGGGCTTAGGGTTTCCATTTTCTTTACACCAGTCGATAATATTGAGGGTACCCATTTATGGCAAAGGCTCAAATAGAGACCTTAATGAAAAGAGGTGTGATCGAATATACGTTATTTGATAAGAACTTAGCTGAAGTCAAAGAAGATGGGATAAGATATATTCTTAAACGTAATCGTGTGCGCGCCCAGGAAATCGCCCATTCTCGTCTCAGCAAGCTAGCTAGCATAGAAAAATAAGTCTCCGCGCAAAATGTTTATCTACATGCATATCGCAAAGCACAGGTAGAAGTAGCCCTGAAAAAAATTAAAGCTAAAATCGAGCGTTTAGCGCTTAAAACTTGCGTGACAGCTAGTGCGCAAGATAGAAGCTTATCTATATGCCTTAATCAGGAAATGCTAGCTGAGGATGTTAAGCTAGATGATTGCTATGTGATTAAAAACGATCTTGGTTGCGAAGAAGTGAGCATGCAAGAAATACATGATCGTTATAAAGATTTAGCTAGGGTTGAATCAGCTTTTAGAACAGTAAAAAGCGATCTTGAAATAAGGCCAGTCTATGTATGTTCAGAAGAAAGTACAAAGGGCCATGTTTTAATTGTAATGTTAGCCTACGTGATTATCAGAGAGCTTGATAAAGCCTGGAAGGACCTTTATTTAACAGTAGAAGAGGGCTTACGCAGTTTATCTACTTTAACATTAATAGAATGGACAGTAAATGAAGGCTTAAGTTTTCAGCAAATCCCCGAACCACGCCACCAAAACAGACAAATGCTTGAAGCCTTAAAAATAGGGTTACCAAAAGTTTTATCAAAGAATCATGAGCCTGTAGTCACTAGAAAAAAACGTAGACAAAAAACATAAGTTTTTAATAATCAAGAGCTTGTTTACTACTAATTAGTTTTAAAAAATGGAACTTCCGATTTAGGAGCAGCCACAGGTTTTGGGGATTAAGTGACATGGCAATTCTGGTTTGGCTAAAAGAAAGAGATTGATTCTTTGCTTTATTTGAGAAAAACAGCTCTTTTTAGCTCAATGTTTTACTTCTTCTACCGCATGATGAAATATACGCCTAGCTTCTTCCTGTCAAGAAAGGTTGTTCTCCCAGCTATAACACTCTGTAGAAAAAGAGAAAAACTTCTTGTTCTTATAAATGTGAAGGTTAGTCTAACTTTGCTTAGTTGCGGGAGGAAAGCGGATGACTTGCTTAAAGTAAGAGGGCTAAAAGTTTTTTATTTCATTTAGCCTACCCAGATCTTAAAAGTACTTACCATTCTACAATTGAAAACGTTGCCTTATTCTTTCTGGAATATCTTTCAAAGGATTTTCCGCTAATCCAAGCTTTTTCAGCCGAGACAACCGTCCGATTTCTGCAGGCAGAACGGTGAGCTGGTTTTGATTTAATTTAAGCCTTTGCAGCTGAGACAATAGACCTATTTCTGCAGGCAGAGCAGTGAGCTGGTTTTCTCTTAAATCAAGAATTTGTAGCTCAGACAACTGCCCGATTTCTGCAGGCAGAGTGGTGAGCTGGTTTTGATTTAAGTGAAGATATTGCAGCTCAGACAATTGCCCGATTTCTGCAGGCAGACTGGTGAGTTGGTTTTGATTTAAGTCAAGCTGTTTCAGCTGGGACAATTGATCTATTTCTACAGGCAGAGTGGTGAGCTGGTTTTGATTTAAGAAAAGATGTCGCAGCTGAGGTAGCCGCCCGATTTCTTCAGGCAGAGCGGAGAGCTGGTTTTGATTTAAGTCAAGCACTAGCAGCTGAGACAGATGCCCGATTTCTGCAGGAAGAGTGGTAAGCTGGTTTTGATTTAATTCAAGCCTTTGCAGCTTAGGTAGCTGCCCTATCTCTGTTGGAAGAGCGGTAAGCTGGTTTTGGCTTAAATCAAGCTCTTGCAGCTGAGATAGCTGCCCAATTTCTGCAGGCAGAGCGGTGAGTTGGTTTTGATTTAAGTAAAGATGTCGCAGCTGAGGTAACCGACCGATTTCTATAGACAGAGCTGTGAGCTGGTTTTGATTTAAACAAAGCCCTTGCAGCTGAGACAATGGACCTATTTCTGCAGGAAGGCTGGTGAGCTGGTTTTGATTTAAGAAAAGATATTGCAGCTTAGACAGCTGCCCGATTTCTGTAGGCAGGCTGGTGAGCTGGTTTTGATTTAATTCAAGCGTGTGCAGTTTAGACAATTGCCCGATTTCTGCAGGCAGGGCGGTGAGCTGGTTTTGGTTTAAGTTAAACCATTCCAGCTGAGACAGCCGCCCAATTCCTGCAGGCAAAGTGGTGAGCTGGTTTTCTCTTAAGTCAAGCGCGTGCAGCTTAGACAATTGCCCGATTTCTGTAGGTAGAGCGGCGAGCTGGTTTTCTCTTAATTCAAGCCGTTCCAGCTGGGACAGCCGCCCAATTTCTGCAGGCAAAGTGGTGAGCTGGTTTTGATTTAATTCAAGCGTGTGCAGCTTAGACAATTGCCAGATTTCTGCAGGCAGAGCGGTGAGCTGGTTTTGATTTAAGAAAAGATGTCGCAGCTGAGGTAGCCGACCGATTTCTGCAGGCAGGTTGGTGAGCTCGTTTTCTCCTAAGCCAAGAACTTGTAGCTCAGATAACTGCCCGATTTCTGCAGGCAGAGTGGTGAGTTGGTTATGATCTAAGTAAAGATATTGCAGCTGAGACAATTGGCCTATTTCTGAGGGTAAATAAGTCAAGCCTATTCTAGATAAATCTAAAGCCGTGATGTTTTCACGATTTTCTGCAATCCAATCTCTAAAAAGCTCTCCTTTTTTTCCTAGAAACACGTGCTTAATTTCTTCTCGGCTCAAGTATTCTTCCCCACCAGGAAGTTTTTTCCAAAGTAAAAGGCGATTAATATTTAGAAGATAGGAAGAGTAGTTAGCCAGAGTAAGATACCTCTTTTCTTCTATTTGCACTTTAAACTCTAAAGCTGAAAAAGACTTGGCTAAAGTAAAGATTCGCCTAAAGATTGCATTTACCTTTGCGGCCTCAGAAAGCTTTTCTTCTAGCTTATAAATCCTATCTACAATAAGAGCCTGCTCCTTAACATTTCCTTGAGGAACATGCACTTTACCTATTTGCTTATAAAGAGAAGGCATGACTTCAGAAGCCAGCAGATGATGCCATCTTTTACAGACGCTAAATAAGGAAGGAACTACGCAAGCCTCTAAGATAGGGAGTAGCAATTCATTGGGCAAGCTTTCAATAGAGGCCGAAGAGATAGGATGCATTTTATTTCTTAGGTAGTGATAAATTTTCAGCATTTTTATTATTTAAAGACAATGTATAAAAATTAAAAAAGCAAGTCAAACGAAATCATAGCCTTATCATCGCGAGGGTATCGGCTAACTTGTTAGGCAAAGTGCAAGCTATTATGCCTTTTAGGTGATAGCTAGATATAGAAGGTTTTTGCTCAGCTTTGGGCCGACCAGGCATAGCATGCTTTTGGCTATCATTTGAGATCCTATAATTTGTATATATTTAAGTCTTTACAAAATTATCTAATAGACGCTTAGCAACGTTTGGGCATGAAAATTCTTGCTGCATGAGCTTAATAAAGACTTTGGCTTCTTTTTCACTGCCCTTAAGGTAATGCTTGGCTAAAGTACGGCAAGCCCTTAAAATAGGAACTAGGATTTCACTAGGCACTTGTGCAAGAGTGATAGAAGAGCAAGGGTTCATTTGCTGGCCTTTTTAGGCTTTTTTAAAGTAAAAGATGTTGAAGAAAGCTAAAAGAAGCAAGAAAACTTTAAGTTACGGGTACTACCTGTACATTTAAAAAAGCCTATTTTTTATTTTTCTTTAGAAGAAATTTAATTTTCTTGCAAAGAGGTAGGAGTAACATTTTGAAGAAGCTCTATAATTTCATCGTGGTTAAATTGTTTTAAAAGCCGATGATCATCCACTCCTACAATATCTTCCATGAGTTTTCCTTTTCTAGTAATCATCTTGTCAATTTTTTCTTCAAAAGTGCCTTTGGTCACCAATTTGAAAACTTGAACTCCTCTAGTTTGGCCACTACGATGAACGCGGTCTGTCGCCTGATTTTCCCGGGCGGCATTCCACCAGCGATCATAATGGATAACAACAGAGGCAGCGGTTAGCTCTACTCCTAATCCTGCAGCTTGCAAAGAACCTAAAAAAACCTCGCATTGCGGGTCTTCATTAAAGCGCTTAAGCTGTTCTCCTCGGTTAATCGTTGAACCCCGAATAGCAGCAAAGCCAATGTGACGCTCTTCTAGATATTTTTGAATGATATCCAGCATGTTCAGATATTGAGAGAATACAACAACCTTTTGGTGGCTTTCACGGGCTTCTTTCAATAGCTCGATGAAAAGATCCCATTTGCCAGCTTGGTAAAGCTTATATTCAGAGGGGGTTTTTAAATAGCAGGCCGGATGATCGCAGATTTGTTTTAAATATGAAAGAATAGCAAATATATGTAGGTAAGGGATAGGCTGACTTCTCTGGGTAAGTTTATCCAGCACCACCTGTCTCGATTGTTCCACAACATTATTGTAGAGAATAGCTTGAGATTCTGTTAATCCGCAATGGGAGATCTCTTCAGTTTTTTCGGGTAGATCGTTAAGAACATTTTCTTTTTTCCGTCGTAGCACGAAGGGATTTATCAATCGTGATAAGAGAGCTTTACGCTTTAAATCCTGCTTTTTATCGATAGGTTTAACAAAATACTCGCGGTAATCTTTTTCACCAGGCATATAAGTAGGTAAAACTAAATCAAATAAAGATTTTAACTCACGTAGATGATTTTCTATAGGAGTACCTGTGAGCCCAAGGCGCATGTGGGCATTAACGTGGGCTAACGTGGCATAAAGGCGGCTCCTATAGTTTTTTGCAATTTGAATTTCATCAAAAATTGCTAATTCAAAGGATATCTTAGAAAGCAATTGGTGTTCAATCCGCCACACACCATAAGAAGTTAAGAGAATATCATAATGCTGCTGAAATTCATCCAGGCTGCGATGAGCCCCGTAAAAGGTAGAAACACGTAATTTAGGCAAGTACTGCGCAAGCTTATCTTGCCAATGGTAAATAACGGAGGTGGGGCAGATGATTAAAAAATAGCTGTTACCCTTTTGTTTTTGCTTTTCGCCATGATTGATAATAGATGCGATTAAGGCCATCGCTTGGTGGGTTTTACCTAGTCCCATATCGTCGCAAAGTAGTCCTGACAGCCCTTGCTGATAAAGAAACCATAGCCAATGAAGACCCTTTTGTTGATAGGACCTTAGGTCACAACTTAGACCTAATGTATTAGGTTCGGCAGGAATTTTAAATTCTATAAGCTCTTTTAGAAGATTGAAAGAAGAGGAGTGATTGTAATTTTTTTCTTTTTTTCCTTCTTTTATAGGATCTAAGGCATTCAAACGAATCAGTTCAATCGTAGAAAGGGTGAGGAGATTATGACGTTTATCTAAGCGTTTTTTTGCAAGAAGCTTCAACCAATCATAGCGTTTGTCTTCAAAATCAATTAACCCGGCTTCTGTAAATTTAAAGCGCTGATTTTTTTTTGAAGCTGTCCATAGCTCTGCAATAGGAACAGCACCCTCTGTGGAGGTGTACTCTAAGTTAACCGTGTACCACCCGCGTGTATTAAAATCTGATTTAGAGATAGCGCTTGCGGTAAGCTCAAGCTCTTTGGGAGGTTCAAGGCGTGGATCAAGGCTCTTTATAAACGGCTTTAAGTTTTTGAGCTCATGCTCTAAAAAAAATAGATGATGCTCAGGTTTTATTTCCACTACCTTTTGATAAGCGAGGGGTAAGCGACAAGTTAAAGGGAGTTCAGCAAAGCCTTCCCCCTCTACATAAGTAAATTCGTCAAAAAAATAAACTTCTTCAAGGGTGTATTCTGGCAATAGATCATAGGTAGGAATAACAAGGATATGTTCGTCTTTAGCTAATTTTATCACTATTCCTGCATGGACAATAGGTTGCTTTTCACTAAAAAAGCCCGGAACAACTTTTAGCTCCTCGCGGTTATCTCTGATAAACATAGGAATTTGATCAGGATTTAAGAAAGACCCAGGGCGTAAGGGAAGGCTTACAGGCAGAGTATTTTTAGCATAAAACCCTTGGGTTTCGATGTAAATCCAAGGGCCAAAATCCTTGCTTTTCAAAGTTTGCTCGTGGGTAGCTACTGTACGTTGAAAAGAAAGCAATCCTTTTTCTTTGTCCATTTTATAGTTTAGTAATGCCTCTAAGCTCGCGACGTGTGTTTCAAATCCCTTATGAGTGTTTAGCCACGTACGATGCTGCTGGACAAATTCTCCCACTTTTTCGGCAGAAACTAGGGTTTTCGCTTCTTTAAATCGCAAGCCTTCTAACTTGTAAAAGCCCTCCTCTTCTAGATAAGCCCATGAATCAAAAAGCTGGGACATGGGTTTGCTAAGATCTCCAGGGCAGTGAACGTAACCCTGAATATGAAGGTTCCATTGTTCATCAAAAGCAATTGCATAGGAAACTTTAAAGATCCCCTCATGAATGACACAACCTTGTAGATGTTCCTTGATGAAAGCTAAATTTTCATCAAGTACTTGTGCTAGATGAGCTTGGCTAATCACTTTAGAGCTTAACAAGCCTAAAGGATTTAAAGGATAAAATCCTTTAAAAGGTACTAGTAACCAGCTTCCAAATTGAAAGCTTTGAAAAAGAGAGGGGGACCTGGCAATAGGGGGAGGGATTTTATTCGAGTCAATTAGAAAGCAAGCATGTGCTTTATCATAAGTTATTTTAATATTAGGGTCAGCTTTTAATGGATACAAACGCAAAGGTGAATGAACGGTAGCTAACGCAGGGATAATCGAAGGTAAATGCGTTTGGGGAATATAAAATTTGCAATGGAGAGTAGGAAATTTTACACTGATGTAATTAGGGATACCTTGAGGCGTATAACTAAAATCTATTTGATAGGTTTCCTCAGCTTCTTGCAAAGACATCAGCCACTTTGCCAAGTCATTCCAAAAAGAGAGTGCATAGCTTAGCATAGGGCTAGGACGACCTTCTTTCCAGCGACGAATCTCTTCTGGCGATAGATTGGAAAATTTTAAAGAAGTTTCCTCCGTCTCTTTATAGCGATTAAAAAGTAGATGTTTTAATTGATCGGCAGTAGCTTTTGTAGTGCTATGGACTAAAAAAATTTGTTGGCGATTGGCATAAATGGTATAAATCCCCTTGGAAGAAGGCCTAAACTTTACTTCCTCAAATTTCATCTGTTCAGCACAAAGATAGCACAGCTTATTCCAAAGAGACTTTTCGAAGCGCTTATGAAGAGGCTGGCGGCTCTTGTTAAAAATATATAAATAAGCTGCAGCTAAATGAGGGCAGGCGGCCACTTCCTCGCTTTCCGCACAGGAACAAAAAGCATCCTTTAAACGGTTAACCTTATCAAATTGAAGGAAGGACCACACGCCTTGAGGATTTTTTTCATCCATTACTTTAACTTGATAGGTTTCCCCTGAAAACTCTACTTCTTTAACTTTTCCTGTTCGTAAAAGCTTCTCTCCTTTCTCGTGAAAGGGTTTAAAAACACTAGGTAGTGGCATATCAAATACCTAACAAAGAAGAAGTAGTAGCTATGGAAAGTAGACAGCTAGTCCTATTACGCAGGTTTAATAAAAAAATTAGCCGAGCATTAATTTTTCTATACTTCTCTAAAAAAGGCAGGCAGACCACTAGAGGAAATACATAATTAAGGCGATTCAGCATACTAATGGGGAATGGATAAGTTAAAAAATAGTCAGTATAACATTTTTTATGTTTTAGTGCGAATAACAGCTTATAGATAGAGCTCTCTTTGCCAAAAAGGGTATTGAGCAAGTGCTGGCGAGAGATTAGGTTTCTAAAGAATTATGGGACGGGATTGTATTTTAAAAGATAACCTTGTCGGTCAGTAACTTTAGGGTAAATCCATGGATCATCATTTTCACGCATTAACCGATCACAGCCCATGCTAAAGCCGACGAAAAAACCATACTTGCGCATAGCATCCAGTGTGTATTGTGAACTGCTAGGTAAATAGTTACTGCGAGGGCCATCAATCGGTGTAATTATTGTTTGATGAAAGCCAATGAGGCTTTCGGCCAAAGAGCCCATCAGGGGGGTGGTACAGTAATAAGGCTGCTCTTGCAAAGGAGCGGGCTTAGTGCGGGCCAAATCGGCATCTTTCCCCCAAGGCTCTGCCTCAAGGCAAAAAGAGAATAAAAAAAGAGAATAGAGAGTGAAGAGGTTGAGGATTATACGTATAGGCATTTAGAAGGAAGTTTGAAAAGTTAATACAGGAAAAAGATGATTCTTGATCATATAGTCTTTAGCCACTGTTTTGTATAAATGTTCATTAAATTCTTTTGCTCCTAGGCCGGCACCATTAATTCCTCCTATATACCATCCCATTTCAAGGCTTGTAGCAATGGCTCCTGCGGCCCAATTCCCATGATCAAAGAAGTAGTAAGCGGTAGCGATAAAAAGAGAATTTACTAAGAAGGCAGTAATGGCTGTATTCTTTTGTCCCAAATAATAATAACCCGCTCCCGGAAGCAGAGCATTAAGTGTCTTAGCATGTCTTACAGACTTCGCATGTTGATTATAAGTAGTTAGGAAATAGGATAAATTCTCATTAGAGCCTAGGCAGGGATTGTGAAGAGCCGAGAAGTTGGCATGAAGTACATCCTCAGCATGTTGAAAATTCTCTGCGACTTTAGGGCGAACTTTTTCGAGGAGAGCAAAAACTTTTTCAGCTTTAGCTAGCTGGCCCGCTCTTGAATATGCATCATAAAGAATTTGAAGAAGATTCTCAAAAGCTAGAAATTGAGTTGAGATATTAGTCAAGCTACTAGCTTCAAAAGTCTCTACGGCCTCTTGATATTTTTCACCTAAATAATAGCTTAAAATAATATCATACTCTATCTGCTGTTTTCGATGGAGTTGATTGGAAGGAATAAGAATCAAAGCACGTTTATAGCTAGTAATAGCGCGATAAAGGTCATTTTCTCGAGCAAACTTGTTAGCAATAAGAAGTTCTTTGGCCCAATCTTCTCTTAGCTCTTCCGGAGTTAAATCCGGAAAAGCGGAGGGAAGATTTTCTACAACATGCACAGGTGTAGCAAATTGAATATTTGGTTCAAGTTCATCAGCTTCTTTAAAAGAACAAGCTACTAAGCCTAGACATAGTGAACCTAAAAATAGATTAGTAACGATCTTCACTGCCATCTGAATTTTCTGTATTAATAATATTAAAGAAATCCATCGCTTCATCAGTTTCACAAATCCATTCCTTAGGGCGCCGGCTTTTGACCCGATAGACATTTTGTTGATGTCTAGTGATGTTGTCAATTTCTTCTTCAGTATCTAAGATGATGGGATGAATAAAAATCATTAAATTTTGCTTTGTATTTTTAACTTGCTTATCACTAAAAGCTGCTCCTAACACAGGAATGGATCCTAGGCAGGGAACTTGGGTACGGTTTCTTTCGTCCGTATCGCTTACCATTCCACTTAAGATTAAGAAAAATTTGTTGGGAACATGTACTTTTGTTGTCGTCCTGTTAATTTTAGTAGTAGGTCCCACTATCTGGCTAGTTGCAGTTGAGCTGCTCGAAATTCCTCCAGAAACAATGGAGCTAACTTCTTCTTGAATCTCTAAAGTAACAATATCATTACTGCCAATGATAGGGGTAACCTTTAGATTAGTGCCGACATCTCGAAACTCAAAATTTTGTGTTAAAATAGTACCTAAGTTGTTAGCAATAGATTGTGTGGGAAACTGCGTGTTGAGGCCTACAAAAACTTCTGCGGGTGAGTTATCTTCCGTAAGAATTTTAGGGTTCATGATAATGCGCGACATAGACCTTTGGGTTAAAGCTTTTACAAGACCTCCTAAGGTTGCATATTCTTTTCCATTATGAGTGATGGTCTGTCCAATAACTCCTAGTACAAAACCGCTTACACTTGTAGCTTGGGCTGCAGCATTAGGAATTAAACCAAGTCCTGATGAAGCCATTCCCGCCGGTAGAGTAGAGGCTCCCGATAAGAAAGCTTCCGCACCAGAAGTATTGCCCCCACCAAAGTTGGAAGCTACATTAGTAGAGAAGTTTAAGGAGTCAGTGATGTCTGTTTCTAAAATAAGCATCTCCAGCAGAACCTGACGAAGAGGAACATCAATATCGCCTAAGAGCTCTCTCATCTTATCAATAGCATCGCTTGTTCCTGTAAATATAAGTGAGTTCGAGGATTCAATCCATTGAACGCTATTAATAGAAGCTAAGAGGTCAGTATTGGTGCCAGCTCCTGAGGCTGTGAGGCTTTCAGCAATTCTAGCTAGGGCCTTAGCAATTTGCTCGCCTTTACGGTATTGCAACTTATAAATAGAAAATTGAGTTCTTTCAATGTGGCCTACAGGTAGTTCAGCATCAATTCTTTCTTTACGCTGAACTTTTTGGGGTGAAATAGGTTTGCCAGGATTGAGCTGAAAAACCCAGTTACCATCTTTATCTAAAACCCACTTACCATCAGGTCCTTTTCCATTAGGAATAGGTTCACCGGGCTCAAAGTACCAGTTACCTTGTTCATCAATTTTCCAATTACCTTTGGGAGGACCACTACCATTAACAGCTGCTTCAGGAATAAATTGCCAGTTGCCATTTTTGTCCAAAATCCATTGACCTGCCTGCTGTTTTGTACCAAAATTAAGATCTCTAGGATTAATTATTTGGGTTGTAGCCCCTGTCTGATCAAGATATTTCAAAATAGATAGAGTGCGTTCTACGAGATAAGGACTTCCTACGATAAAAATACTATTAGCAGCTTTATGAGAAATGAAGTTGATTTTTTGATCTTGTGCAATTGGTTGGATAATCCGTGCTGCCAGTGCAATAAGTGCGTCTGCCGATTGAGAACGCACAACATATTGGCCGATAACTAGTCCACTTTGTGGGCTGTCCAAGCTATTAAGTAAAGCGCTGATTTCTCTAATATTCGAAGACAAATCTGTGATTATTAGATGATTAGTTTCTTTAAGTACTTCCACTAAAGCGTTAGCAGAAATCATGGGTTTTAAAATCACAGCAGCACGTTCTGCTTCTAACGTGTTTAGCCTAAAAACCTTAGTTATAATATCAAAATTCTGCCTTTGATCGATGCTTCCATCCTCAGTCACCACCTTGGAGATACCGGCCACTTTACTATTACGATGAATAATAATGGTGTTCTCTTGTTCGATCAATTCTAGGCCATGGATACGCAGCTCTTGCAGGAGAGCTGTCATAATATTATCAATAGTGGTAGGTTCTTCTGAGACTATGGTAACAGTGAATTGTAAATCGTTTTCATCGAATACAAAATTCTTATTAGAAATGCGGCTGATGAAACGAATATATTCTGTAATAGCGACATTATTGAAATTAATGAGGATAGTTTTAGGGGGTTCATTGGTATTTGCATGGCTAGCCGCAAGAGGTTTAAAATTTGATGGAGAAGAGGAGTGGGTGCCAATATTAGAGTTCGTAGGAATAGTATCTTGGTTGGCCTTGGAAGACGCTGAGGGTTGAAATAAGGGGGCAGAAGAAGATGGAAATAAGGATGGTGTTTGGGATGATGAGGAATCTGGGGTAAAAGTAGGTGGAATAGGAGCATTAAAATCTATTGAGTGATGAGATGCAGAGTTATCCATGGTTGGCGAGGAAGCCGTAGGCTTATGTTCTGCTGCGGAAGTAGGATTAAGCATAGAAGGAAGGTCAGTAGAACTCGAAGAAGTTGTCAAAGAAGGGTGGACTTGCGGGAAAGAGGAAGATTCAGAAGTAGTAGAAAGCTGAGGTGGAGAAATAGTTGGGGGCTGTAAAGAAGCAGGTTGAGCTTCTGCAGGCTGTGGAAGAGTAGGCAATAGTTCGGACGCTGCTTGGTTGGCTGTGTTAGGAGAATCGGTAGGCTGTACCAGTTCAGATAGAGTATCAGCTGTATGAGGTTGGGGATAAGTAAAAAGTTTAGGATAGAAAAAGCGGCCAATTTCTGGCGATTCCTTTTTCTCTTGAGTAGATGAAGAATCTGGGGGAGAAGTATCCAGAGGCGGTAAAGCGGCTGGTATTTCCTTATTATCTAATGTTTCATCACCACCATAGGGAAGGGTTGACGGCACAGAGTGTTCAGCTTTTATATAGGTGTAACAAAAGCATGAGGTTAAGATGAAGATAGCTAACGATAAAGCTTTAGGATAGGTATAATATTTTTTCATGTAGAGTAGGGGGTTATGTCATACTAAAAAGTCAGGATCATAAAGTCTCGATTGATTTAATGCAATTTTATAATTAATTTTTTGATTAAGCTATTTGATCATCCACCAACCTCTTTACTAGCTATAAGGTCATGAAAATCAGAGGAAAGGTAATTTTTTCCATGCTTATGCAAAAGATAGTGGATGAGTAAAGATTTCTATGAAAGAAACTATTAGGAAGAACGCTAAGGCATACGAAAGGGATTATAAAGAGCATTACAAGAGGTCCAAGAATGGGTTTTTTTAAAGTAGAGGCTTTCACGGCAGGGACAAAAGAAGCAGGCTTAATAGGCGGATAGCCCTAGACAAAAACTAAAGGTAATGTTAGCTTTAAGCGTCTTTATAAGCTTTGCAAGCTAGAATCGGACAAATGTAGGTGGGTGTTTTTAATCCTCTCCATAGGGAGAAGTATTTGGCTAAATTACCTTTATACTTTAGGATTTGAGG
The DNA here is from genome assembly GCF_018342435.1 of Neochlamydia sp. AcF65. Taxonomy (NCBI): domain Bacteria; kingdom Pseudomonadati; phylum Chlamydiota; class Chlamydiia; order Parachlamydiales; family Parachlamydiaceae; genus Neochlamydia; species Neochlamydia sp. AcF65. The sequence continues at coordinate 34,237 of NZ_JAEMUE010000050.1, read as the reverse complement.
TTATTGAAGAAACAAAAACAGCTTCTTCTTATCCTTCGCATTTTTTAGGCAGGAAAAGATTCTTTAAAGCTTTTCCTAGGAAAGAAAGCTTAAGAAGTATAGTAGGATGGCGAGTGACAAAGTTTAGCAATTTAAGCCTCCATCAAAAGTTTGAGAAAAGGCAAAGAAAGCTTTGCCTTTTTTCATGCCATTATACCAAGGTAGCCGTTATAGCAAAAAGGCTAGTTAAGCTAACTGAAACTATAGTAGCCAAGCAGGCTGAGCGTGTAAAAAATTCTGTAACCTTTAAAGCAGTATGTTTCCATGTTCCCATCTTATGCTTTAATGCACCCAACCATCCGGGACTTTTTAAGACTTCACTTTCTTGCGTTTGCTGGGCGGTGGAGAGGAAAGATGTTTCTCCCCTTGCAGCTATTTCTTCTGCATTCAAGCTAGAATCTTCCAGCTGTTCAGCAAATTCTTGAAGGCTTTGTGAATTTAATGCCTTATTTTCCTCATATTCGCGTTGTATTTCATCCTCCCAATCTTGCATATATTGCTTAGTAATCGCATTTCTTTTAACAGCAGCTTTTTCTTCCATCTCTTTCTCACTTAGATCTGCATCTTGTTGAGGAAGGAGGCGTTCTTCTAGCATAGCATCAAGCTGTTTACTTATTTCTTTAAAGCTTATCTTTAAGCTAGCAAAACTTTTGCTAAGATTTACGCAACCCTCTTCTACGCGCTCTAAATTTCCTCTTATCTTTTGGTGCTCTTTTCTTATTTCTGCTTGATCTGCAGCTATTTGTACCTGATCCTTTGCTATTTCGGCGTGATCTTTTGCTATTTGGGCGTGATCTTGTTCGATGAGTTTGAAAGCTTTTTTTAGCTCGGCTTGCTGGTTCCCTATTAATTTAAAGTCTTTTCTAAGCTGTACTTGTGCTTGCATAAGTTTAGAGGATTTTTCATTTGAGGCCGTCAGTTTCTCTAGGGTGATATCCAATATAGCTGTTACTTCTTCTACCTCCATGCGCCTTTGCTTGAATTCTTTACTTAATTCTGCATGTTGCAAATGCACAATGTTGCTTAGCCTAATTCGTTCATCTTCCATCTGTCGAATGTCCATTGTAAACAGTTGGTCGATTACATTCTGGATGGCTGCATCCTGCTCCAATTGAGCTATTTTTGCATTAATTTGTATCGTTTGTTCAGAAGAAAGGAGGGCTTGATTATCTGAAGGAACTTCTTTGACTACCATATTGTTAAACCTCATTTTATGTTTAATAAGCTTGTTACCTGTTCTACAATTTTAGAAGCTTAAGTTTGTTCTTTAGATTCTACTCCCCCGAAAAGGGGGCCAGTAAGCTTAACTTCTTAATCAATAGTAGAAATAGCTGTTTGCTTGCTATTTATACCACTTTGGCAAATCCTAAAGAAAGTAGGCAGAGTGTGGATCTTCCCAGCCTGCTAAAGTAAGCACTAACGCCACTTTCATCTTTTTTTTCCTGGATTTTCTTTAAAATTGTTTCAATATTAGAAGTTGCTTTTATACCTAGTTCTTTGCATATCATGGGTTGGTGCCTTCTAAAATCTAGATAATCATTTAAAACGCCGTTTAATATTTCTAATACATCCTCAGGTTGATAATCTTTCTTTAATAGATTTGCAATAACCAGCTTGTTCCCTAGAACTTTAAGCTTATTAGGAATAACGATTGCTTTGTTGATGGCTCTTAAAATTGAATCGCAGTTTACCCCTTTTTGTAATCCCAAAGTAGTTTCAATACGTATTAAAGTAGCTTGCAACTCTTTATTTTTTTTCTTTAAATTATCGTTAATTTCAAAGATCTGTTTAATAGCTTCGGTTAGGGGCGTATCGGGATTTACTTTTAAGCCCCCCTCTATCATTAATTTTAATATTTTTGGCGGAAGAGTAGGGGCTTCTTGTGCCTGTTGAGTTAGCAAGGCCATTCGTTGGTTTAATCTTCTTCCAAGGTCCCTAAGATGCTCATTTTCTTTTGTAAGGGTTTGAAATCCATTCTCAGCGGCTTGCACTTGAGTGGTCAAACTCTGGTTCTCACTTGTAAGGCCTTTGTTCTTATCTTTAAGAACTTGGTTTTCAGATCTAAGATTAGCGTTGTCTTGTTTAAATACATGGTTAGCTTCCCTCAATTTAGCATTATCTTCTTTCAAAGAGCCATTTTCTTGCGAAAGATTTTCCTTGTCTGTCGTTAAAGCTTGGATAGCTTCTTCAAATTGCTCGTTTGCCTGTAAGGCTAGCTGCATGGCAGCTTGGGTTTTGCTGGCTTTATTTTTCCATTTTTGCGTTTCTTGCTTTAAGTCTTTATTTTCAGTCGTAAGAATTATATTATCGCTCTTTAACTTTACAATGGTTTCCATGAATAATTGATTTTGTTCGCACAGCGTTTTCAAGTGCTGCTCATGGCTTTCATTTTTAATTAAAATAACTCTAGCAAGGTTATCAACTTTTTCATTAAAATTTTTGGTTTGGTTTTCTAGAGTTAGTATTTTCCTTACTAAGGCATTAAAATCAGTTTCTAATAGCTCTTTTGAATCTAAATTAATCATACAAGCTCCTTCATTTAATTAAAGATAGGTAAAAAGCTTTATAAAGAAAAGCTTACCCTTAATCAATATTTTATTTATTCATTTATTTCAAGCAAAATTTCCTAAAAGTTTAAGCTTTATCCAGATACAAATTATTTTTATTTTCAGAATTAAATTTTTATTAATTAGATTTATGTTTTTAATAATTATGAAATAAATTAATGTTTTATTTACCAATTTATTGATAGTTAATTAATTTTTGTTTAAATAAATAAAGTCTGCTATTTAAAGAAAGTCCACTTTTATTTAGATGCTTTTTGAATTGAAGGCAGTCTTTCAAAGCATGCTAGGGTGCAGAAAGCTACTGAAAAGGGCGTTGTTGCGTAAATGATAAGAAGTGTAGGCGCTAAGTTTGCTCCTTAATGCTTAAGAGCTATAAAATTTAGTTTGCTAAACTAAAAATATAAGCAAGCGATGAAAAAAAAAAGCTTCATTACCGCATAAGTAATAGGTTCGCTTCTAACGCAGCTTGAGTGCAAAGAAGAAGCATAACTTTATGGTTTTCAGATGAGGGCATTAAAGGATGGAGGAAATATAAAAGCTTAAGAGAAGAGACACCCAAGAATTTATTCCGCTGATGCTATCCTATGCTTGTTGATGATTAAAGCCGTTTATCATTTGCTCGACGAGCTCTTCTAAGAATTTTTCTTGTCTTTGATTGCTGTGCTGGCCTTCAAGACTGCCTGTCCTTGTTATACATGCATCTGCAGGAGCACTAAAAAGCTTGGATAGAAAAATCAAGCCTTAAAGCGTCCAACAGATTTAGCCTTTGATTCCTTGGGGTAAAGGCCTATGAAGAAGGAGAGTGGAAATTGCGTCAGCAGGGCAAAGCAAAGTCGAGGACTTGGAGAAAGATTCACTTAAGCATTTGCTAAGGATCGCATGAGATTATTCCGAGCGAGTTAACGAAGAGCAATAAAGCAGATTTTGATGGACAACCAGATGATTCTTAAGCTGCCAAAGAGCTTAAAAACCGCTTATAGAGATAACGCTTATGATAGCCAAGCTTCCTATCAATCAACTTATGTTAAGGTATAAATTCTTTAATGCCTTTAAGAAGCAAAGGAAGGTTTAAGCCAAGAAACGGACAAGCCTTGGATGAAGAAGAGAAATGAGGCTTTAAAAGTCATTCAGGACTTTGGAGGGGACAAGGAGGTCAGGCAGCTTCGAAATAAACTAGCATAGGAGATCGCTTGCCGAATTGACGATGTACCGCTTTAAAAGAAGTTTTAGAGGAAATTTACCCTCTAGGAAGCTATCTTATCAGCGGGAAGAATTATATGCTAAATCTTTGGGGGCAAATAAGATGGCAAAGATTGGAATGCACAAAGAGCGCTGGATGCTAGCTTAGTCGTAATATAAGGCTGGGCTTTAAAGGCACGAGCTATTAGATCATTTATGCCACAAGGTGGGTAGAGGGAGCTTGGAAAAAAATTAATTTCTTTTTTGTTTATGCAGATGTAGTTTCTTTAAAAGGTATTATCGCAAAAACTTTATAAGTTAAACTTTAAGCTTTAGCTCAATTTAGGCTAGAGATTGTATAGCAATGAAGGTAATTGTTTTTTCCGATAAAATTTTATGCATAGCCCTTTTTCTTCGTAGAAAAATTTCCATCCATAGAGGAGGGCTTAGCTTTTCTGCTGATTGCCAAATCTCCAACAATTCCTTTTCAGACATTTCTAGATTACTATTACTTAATATATAAGAGTCATTAGATTTCCAATCGACTTGCTGAATTTGGAATTGTGAATGTGGATCAGCGCCTAGCGGGGGATTTTCACAAATGACTTTAAAAGGTGTTTTGTGATGGGGTCGAGCCCATAGATAGCTATGGCCACAAATTAAATATTGTACCTTATTTTGCTGGGTATCGATAACTAAATAATTAAATTTGAGGCTTTTATCTAAACCATCTTCGATGACGAGTTGGTTAAGGAGATCAGCTAATTCTTTAAGATCAGTTACTCTTCTGTAAAGAGCTTTTAGCATGCCTCGAAAGATAGAGCAAGCCACCATACCATCGGAGTAATTTAAGGAAGATTCAGCAAAAGCAATGCCGTACAAGCCTGGATTTATTTCGAGAAAATCGTAATACACTCCTGCAATAGCATGGGTGTTAGAGGCTGTAACTTTGACGTGCACGCCGTTCCATTGGGGGGCCTTGTCATGACTTAGAACTGCTTGAGTGCGGCGTAAGCTTTCTGATAGTTCGCTCAAGTAATCTTTAACAATTTTATCTTTCTCAAAGCTCTCAGAATTTAGATAACCAGATACAGCAGCAATAAAATCTACAATATCTTGGTATCGGTCCCTAACTTCTGGTTGCAAAGCTTTCACAAGAATTTTTTGCATGCCTTTGGGCATTAAAGAAAGATAAATATGCCCCTGGCTGAGCTTACCTAGCATAAGTTCATAAGCAATGATACCCAATGAATATATATCGGAAGGAAAAGAGACTGAGTCGGGATGCTGCTGCTGTTCAGGGCTCATATAGATAGGTGTACCTATCATTCTTGGTTGTTTAGAGAGATCAGAAGAAGATTCTTTAAGAAGTTGGGCGATGCCAAAGTCTATCACTTTGATGACATCAGATTCAGTCACTAGGATATTTTCAGGCTTTAAATCTCGGTGAATAACCCCATGGGTATGAAGATGACAAAGTGCATAGGAAATATCTATAATAATTTCTAACGCTCTTCTAAGAGATATAGGGGTTTGCAAGATGTATTGGCGCAATGAAATACCTTGAATGAATTCCATGGCGATGTAAAGCCCTCCAGCCCATTTACCTTGCCCATACAGTTTGACAATGTTAGGATGGTCTGCCAAGGCTATAATCTCGGCTTCTTTTAGAAAACGTTCAACAATTTCGGGATTAGAAACAAATTTAGGAGAAAGAACTTTGATGGTTGTAGGCTCATTGGTTTCAGGATGCGTGCCTAAATAAAGGATGCTCATTCCTCCTTTTTCTAAAAGTGCTTCAATCTTGTAAGGACCGATTTTTTTAGGAAGAGGGAGGGAGAGAAAACTTTCCTTATCCGAGGATGCGGTAGGTAGGGTAGAGCGTTGATGAGATTCAGAAGCAGTCATAAGATAGAATCAAGCCTACATTTTTATTTTCTCAATAATTATGAGAGCTATACAGGCAAAATAAATTTTCTCCTTTGCAGTGCAGGGTGATTTAGCTAATATCTAGAATTCTTACGCCTAAGGCTTCACCTAGCTTAATTAATTCACCTTTGGCAATACGTCTTCCATTGACGACCAGATCGACACCGTTTTCAGGATGGACATCTAGCTCCAATAAATTGCCTGGCTGCAGTTCAAGCATTTTTTTTACAGACATTTGCAGACGGCCTACTTCGATGATAACAGATAAAGGAATCTCATCAATTTTGACCGACGTTTCTGTGGGTATCACAGCCGAAGATTCTTCTTCTGAAGAGGTAAGATCTTCTTCTATTTCTCTATCTTTAAGTTTCTCGTCGAGGGCCAAATTCGATGTTTCTTCAGACTCATGCTCAGACTCTGCTTCCATTTCTGACTCAAAATCGGATTCCATATCAGATTCCATTTCAGAATCGAATTCTAATTCTGACTCAAAATCTAAAGATGAATCATCCTGTTCTTCGGAGGGAATTTTACTCATAAAGGTCTCTTCCTCTTGATAATACAATGGGTGGTCCAAGATTTTAATATTTCCGTCTTTAATTTTTCCAATGAAAAAAGGGAGGCCGTTGACAGTAAGGGTAATGCGTCCACCTTTATCATCATAAGGTTTTACTGTGCAAGAATCCAGAAGAATAAAATCCCCTTTTCTAACGGTTTTCCATTCTGATGGATGGATAGAGGTTCTTCCTGCTTCTATATGCACTGGAATTGTCAGTTGTTCGGCCAACGATGCATGCAAAGGAAGTTCTAGAGAACGTTCGGCATATTTTTCTTTCCAAGAACGGCGGAAGGTAGGCGAGACAATCATACGTCCTATTAAAGTCTTTCCACGCAGTTGAATTTTGATGTCTGCGCAAAGGGAGTCTTCTACCGGTATACTACTTTCTTGTAAAATTTGTGGAGAAAGAGATTGATCGAAAGGAAGCTTATTGATTAAGTGTATCACTTCATAGGCGGCAAAGCAATAAAAGCCTTGCAGGAATTCATCTTCGAGTACATCATGCTCATGACCATCCTCGTTAAGGAGAAGAGATATCAAACGATAGATATCTTCTGCTGCCATTATCCATGTCAATTGACCTTCTAGAGAGGGAATCGAGCAAGAGAGGGGGATGACTGGACCCATCCCCACGCATAGCTCGTCTTTTGTACGCCATTGGAAAGGAGTGGGCTCTATTTTAAAATCCGGGATCTGAAAGATCTCTTCTAGCCCTTTAGATAAATCTTCCCATGGAAAAGGAGGGGATGATCCAATGAGCGGGATTTCATCTAGTTGCAAAAGAGCGGTAGGAATTTGTTTAAGCCAATCGTATGGCATCGAAGCTTTAGGGGAAGTCACGCGCACGCCTTCATAAAATGTTATATACCTCTTTATAATGACATAAAAGGAGTCGAGATTGTCAATGCAAAAGTACAATTTAAAAAATTTTAAGCTCTCTTAGCAAAATACCTAGTAAGTATTAGACTTTTTTAAAACTGTAAGCCTTATAAGATAGCGCTTTTTAAAAGATTGACATTTTCATGTTTATCACTATTTTTAACTTAATTCCAGTTTTTTTTTATCAAGGATAGAGGCGTCTATTTTAACCCATTCTTCATCAGATAAGCCTTTAGAAAAAAAAGGTTTTGTTTAGTCGGGTAGGAACTCTGGCCCAAGCGATTTATCATCTTTTTAGCTTTCTTAAGAATTGGTAGTCCTTAACTTTCTTCATCTTCTTTTTGCTTTCTATTGTCTTGTCGTTTTTGCTGCTCCTCTTGCTGGCCATCACGTGGTGGTTGCTGAGGTGCTGCAGGATTAAATGGAGGAGTTTCAATTTGAGTAGTAGCTACTACCATATGGACAGTATACCCTTTTTCATTTAAGGATGAAAGCAAGGATTGTTGATTTTGTTGCATATCCATGAATGATTTGGCACCCTGGCTTAGATTTTCAAAGCGAATATTGAATTCTCCTTTGGCACTTTCATAGGAGGTGAGCACCAGATTGGCACCTGCAAACATAGGGGGATGCTTTAAAGTAACTATGGTATCCGTCTTACCTTGGCTATCTATGGTAGTGATAGCTTTCACAATAGCATCTATTAGCTGTTGCGTGGTCAGTTTTTGAGAAGGCATATTTGCCTCTAGATTTTGATTATGAGACTGAGAGCTAGAGCTTACATGCAAGGCTAGAGGGTTGACATAAGATAAATCCCCTGCCTCTTGGGAAAAGCGTATAGGCTTTTTATCTTCATTAGCTTCTAACTTATCTTTATGAGATTCTTCCCACATTCCTTCCCCTGTTTTAGCTCGGGAAGCTTTTTCCTTTAATGCTAAGTTTTTATAGAGCCCATTAGGAGATTCCATAGGGAGCTCTTCTGAGGAGACCATTTTAGCTACTTCAGAAGTTTCGCTCTCACTTTTCTTTTTAACTACTTCTTTAGAAAGATCAAACAGGGAGGGTTGTTTTGGACTAGGCATTTCTTCGGTAAGAGAAAGAACTTCTGCTTCAAAAGAGGGGTCTACAGTTTTTGCTTTTTTAGAATCTTCTTCTTCCTCTTTTTGACGACGTTCTTTTTCGCCAAGAACCTTTTGGAAATCGCGGGAGGAAGAGCCTGAAGGCCTAGAGCTTGAGGCGCGATTAATAGTGACATTATCTTTATTCTGATCGCCTGTAATTTTAAAGTTATACATATTAGCTAACTCCTTTTCTGTCTTTTTCACTGCCCATCAGACAGAAATTAATTTTTATCATTTTGAAGCTTTTGCGGATTGCATTCTGCCCAAGAACATCGTGCTTCCTAACTCATCTTGCTCGCGTGCTTCTATAATTTCTAATTCTTTAGCTCTTTCTTTTGTCCAGTCTTCTTGATGAGTTTTGAGCTTATCCACTTCTAAACGCTTTCGATCCAATTCTTGTTTAGCTTCTTCTACTTTATTTTGAGCCATTTTAACTTGATCTTTTTGATCCTTAACTTTTTTTTCTTCTATCTGTAGTTTTTCTGCCACTACTTTTAGATAAATTTTCATTTGCTGGACTTTGGGGCTGGTTGTAAGGTGGCTACTTTCAACACGTAATTGCTGCAATTTGTCTTGTTGATGGGCCAAAACCTTGTTTCTTACAGCTTCTACATTTTTTAACTTTTCTTCTTCCTTTGCTAATAACTCTTTTTTCTCTTTTAAAATTTTTTCAGCATCTTCTACACGTCGCCGTTTGATATCTAAAACCTGTTTCAAAGGATATATTATATTATTCATGAGAGCTCATAGTTCTTATCATTTGAAAAGATTTTTTAGCAATTGATAGGTCTCTTCAAAAGAGCATTTTTCTTCCACGCCTTGCTTTAAAAACCTATTAACTTTATCAATATAATCGATGGCAAAGTCACCTGCTTTATCGGCTCCTCGTTTATATTCACCAATTTTAATTAAAAGCTCATTTTTTTTATAGTTAGCTAATACTTCTTTTAATTTACCCACCAATTGTAAATGATCTTTAGGAACAATCGACATGATAACCCGGCTGGCAGAAGAAAGTACATCGATAGCAGGATAGTGATATTGACGCGCCAGATCGGCAGATAAAATTAAGTGACCATCTAAAATAGAGCGCACCTCATCGGCTACGGGTTCATTCATATCATCACCTGCTACCAAAATAGTATAGAAGGCGGTAATAGAGCCTTTATCTGAGTTGCCAGCACGTTCTAACAGCTTAGGCAGTGTGGAAAAAACAGAGGGAGTGTAACCTGCACGGGCAGGTGGTTCTCCAGCAGCTAAACCAACCTCACGCAAGGCACGCGCAAAGCGAGTCACAGAGTCCATCATTAAAATTACCGATTTACCTTGATCTCTAAAGTATTCGGCGATAGCTGTTCCTACATAGGCAGCATTGAGCCTTAGCTGCGAGGCTTGATCAGAAGTGGATACGACCAACACAGAACGCGCTAAACCTTCGGGTCCCAAATCTTTTTCGATAAAATCGCGTAGTTCACGTCCCCTCTCGCCAATAAGGCTGATTACGTTTACATCCGCACGTGCATTACGAGCAATCATGCCTAGTAAGGTTGATTTACCTCCACCAGCAGCTGCAAAAATTCCTACCCTTTGTCCTAAGCCGGTAGTCAGAACTCCGTCTATCGCCCGCACTCCAACAGATAAAGGGGATTCGATCCTTTTTCTTTTGACAGGATCGGGAGGAGCTTGAAGGACTGGATAAATCTCATCTACTTCTAAAGGCCCTTTGGTTTCTACATCTAGAGGTTCTCCTAACCCGTTCAATACGCGTCCTAAGAGATTAGGGCCTACCTTAATATGAAGAGGCATATGAGTGGGGATAACTTCTGAAGAAGGGCCTATCCCTTTCATTTCTCCTAGCGGAGAAAGAAGAACTTCTTCACGGGTGAAACCTACGACTTCTGTGCGTAATGGTTCACCTTCACGTTTGACAAGGCAAACTTCTCCAATTTTCACATTAGGAACAATAGCTTTGATTAGCATTCCCACTATTTCTGTGATGCGTCCATTGACGGTAGTCAACTCTAGCTCATCAATACTTCCTAAGAGTTTATCAAATTTATCATCCAAGCTCATTATTAATAGTGCTCCTTAATCTTCTCAATATGCTTAAAGTGATGGCAATAGTAGGCTTTTATTAATGATTCAAATCAACTTGCAAGCATTTTCTCGAAACTAGACTTGGACGTTCATAATTGTTTTGGTAGATTCTAGGGCTTTATTTAATACGCTACTAAAAAATTCTAGCTCTTGTTGGATAAAACCTACTTTAATTTGTACGGCTAGCATGGCTGCAGCATTTATATTATTTTTATTTAAATGCATGTATTGAACTTCTTTAGTAATCGATTTCAGTTGGGCTTGCCCATCGGTAAGAAAGCCTAAAAAGCGGTCAATCGGATTGGGAGAGATGGCTTGAGGAGCAGGGGGAACATTTTCTACTCCGGCAGCAGAAAGAGCTATCCGCAAGTTATCATTAATATGGGTAAGCTTGTTCTTTAAAAGATTACGGTAAGCTGGCTTAATAGCTTGTCCAGGGAGAGCTAGCTGGTCTTGAATTTGAGACATGCGTGACATGACATCTTGAGCTTGGGCTACAATATCTACTGGCTGTACTTTTTTAACTTGATCAACTTTTTTATTAAGCTCGGCCACTTGCTCCATTAAGGTAGGCTTACTATTGATCGACTCAATTTTTTCAACAGTCGTGGCTTCTTTTTGTTGCTTTTGCTGTTGCTCTTGCTGAAGCATCAAAGATTCAAAGTGATCCTTATCAACCAGTCCTTCTGCTTCTGCGTTTGCACTAAGCTTCGAACTGCCTATCTTTTTTATTTCGTCTATTTTATCTATTGTCATAATATTTAACTTCCTATCTTAATTTCATTAGGTTAACTAATTATTAAGATTGTTAAGCTACTCTACTTTTATTTTTTTACTTCACCTTTTTCATGATTGAAAAAGTGTGATTTTAAGTCATTTAAATCTTTTTGTGCCCATTGCAGCGAAAGGAATCCCAAGTTTTTAACTGTAGGGTCATTGCTTTTATCCATAGCTTCTTGAATAAGCTTTTCCCCTTTTTTACGTTTAGGCTTTGTTAATAGGAAGCTTATGCCCAAAAAAGTCTGTGCTAAATAATTTTCAGGTTCTTTTTGAACCACTTCTTCAAAAATTTTTGTAGCTTGCTTAACTTCCAATTTATTAAGAGCGATGTAGCCTAAGCCAATTTGAGGGGCTGTGCTGTCAGGATTGAGGGTTTGGGCAGCTTGGAAGATACGTGAAGCACTGATCTCATCAAGCTGTTTCACTGCTATAAAGCCTGCTTCAATGAAGAGAGAAAAATCTTCTTTGAAATCCTCAATCGTTTCTTTCGTCATGTTCCTGCTATCCTTTTTTTCCATCGTTCAATGATACCTGCAGATACTTAACTTTTAGACTTAGCCTGGATCAAAGGTAATCTTGCCTTTGCTCTTTATGAACATGCCTGTTTCTATCAGACTTTGATCCAGTCTTTTTTTTAAGCTTATGATTTAATATTACGTGCCATTGATGAAATCGCCGTATTAGAGGCACTGACAATATCAGTAGTCATTTCTGATAACTGAGAAAGGTGATTCATCAGCATTTGCATTTCAAACATATCTCCAATACTAATAGAACTTCTATTATTTTGAATTTGCAGTAGTTTAGCTTTAGCGCTAGATACAGCATTGTTAATGATACCAATAAGCGATTGTACCTCAAATCCCGATTGGCGATTAGCTCCGCTATAGCTAGTAGGAGCTGAAGGAAATGATTGGTTACTATTTGAAGACATATTTTATCCTCCTGTTAATTTAGGAGTATAAGCGTGCCAGAGATTCATACTGGAAATTTCATTTCCTGAAGATGAGCATTCATCTTCTTTCTGAATCACTTCTCACTTCATACATGTTGTTAAGCGTTCAGCTGGGCCTCAATTTGATAGAGAATCAATCCTCTATCTCTGCTTTTAGAAATTGCCGCCCAGCAGAGCGCTTAATTTAGTTTACTTAGGCGAGAGGCGGGACATAATTTTTAATAAAGAGGTGTACCCATGTAAAAGTACTCCCAATTTGTCAAATTCGTCTTTATTTTCACCTTTTCTTAATAAACTTCTAATATCCTGTATTCTTTCTTCGACTTTTTTCTTATAATCTTGATGGCTATTAAAAGCTTTTAATTCTTTTTCTAGCTCAAAAGTAAACTCTTCGCCTTTTTTCTTTTTCTGCTTTTCAAGACCAAACATTTATTACCTCATTCACGCACTACTAGCATTAATATAGGGATTTCAGCACCCTTAAGTTTATTATAATATGGAATAGGAAATAATTGCAAGAAAGAGAAGTATTACTTTTTTTTTCTCTCTTTAGCGATTATACTCAATACGATACTTAACTCCTTCTTTTTCTAAGAAGACAGCGTTAGGCTTAATACTTATTATCGTCATTCCATCCAAAACATCTCCTCGCGTAAGTATGCGACCATTGATTACCACATTGGTGTTCACATCCCCTTGGTGGGAAACGCCTGTAATTTCATATCTATCGGTTATATTGATCATCGATTGCTCAGGTGCTAACTCAGCCACAAAATTTTTAATCGAGCGTACACCTGGAATTTCTTTAATCTTAATGAGGGTCTGATTGTAATCATTCATTTTTCCAGCAGGAAGATGGCCTGAAAGAATAACCTCTCCTTCATTCATTTGAGAGGATATATCTTTAAAACCTTGGTTTTGTAAAAGCGCACTTATCGCAGAAACGGCATCTTCTTCAACGATCACGCGTTTTTCTAATAGATCGAGGTAGGGAAAATTAGAGGCAATATAATCCCACAGCTGCTCGGCCTGCTTTCTAGATTTTAGGTAGCCAGAGATGACAAAATGACCAGGGGTAGGCGAATGAATGGAAATACCTTTCCAATTAGAGTTTTGGGAAAGTATTTGGTTAATTTCTCTCCAAACCCCTTCATCAATAATCACCCCACTGTCATCAATGCTACGTAGATAAGGGAAGCCTTGTAGGTTGTATAAAAGTTGTGTTTTATCTGATCCTGATAAAACGTGCCCCACAAGAAGTAGGCGCCCTGTATTACGATTAAAAGAGTATTTAACATGTGGAAAAGCTGATAATGCTTCTGTAAGGTCACGTTCGGGATTAATAACTTGTTGGGAGACCACAGGTTTACTCTTAAATAAAGTTGCGGTACCAATTCCAATGATAACAAATAAGCCTGTAATGATAGCGATTAAAATAAAAGCTCCTAAAGCTTCATGGGGGTATACCTTGTTAGGAGGTGGAGCGATTACAGGAGGTGCTGCCGTGGGAACTTCTTCGACAGGTGCTTCACCTTCAGCCGCAGGGGCAGGGGCGGGAGTTAATTCTTGAGGCTCTTCTTTTAGAGTTTTAACTATGGAAGGAAGCAAAGGAGCAATAATTGTTTGCATTTCACCTTCCCGGTCGTAAACCACAAAAGAGGAGGTGCCCATAAGAATTAAAGTATTGGTAGGAATAGATTCTCTACCTGTTAAAGGCTTTCCATCTACAAACGTTCCATTGCGACTTCCTAAGTCTTCTAAACTTATCGTATCTTCTTCCGTTACAGTAATCTTAGCATGTTGACGTGAAACACTAGTATCATGGAAAACTATGTCACAACTATTAGGATCAGTTCCAATGAGGTAAGTACAAGAAGGCTGGAGAGTAAACTCGGCCCCATGATTAGGCCCTCCTACCACTTTAATCAGCCAACGGCCTGTTTCAGCTAAATCGAAGTGAATTTCAGGATAATTAGCCGTTTCTAGCGACTCTTCAAAAATAGAAATATCTTCATCATTCTGCTGGTCCTCAGATGGACTTGCTTCTTGGGATAACTGTGAGAAATGAGAATCATTCATCCTCTGGTTTTCATCTTCCTTGGGATCTGTAGATATTTCTAAATCACCTTGCCTTTCTGCCCAAGAACCATTCATTGTTTCTTGCTCTCTTTCTTGTTCCGGTGAGCTTTCTAAAAACTCATCGTCACTCTCCAATTCTTGTGGGGAAATACCCTTATCCTCAGCAAGAGGTAACGGGGTTTTATCTTTTCCCTCAGGCGATTGATCTTTAGAGGGCTTATCTTCCTCTGTGAATTTTTTTTCCTCTTCAGAAGCTGCCTCTCTATTTTCCTCTAAAGGAGTGAAAAAGCCTTCTTCATTAAAGGTAGTAGAAGCAAAAGATGCATTGTCCTTATCTGACTGCTCATCTTCTTTACCTAGCGGCTGTGCTTGATCTAGGGCAGAGGATGGAAAATTTTCTCCTGCTTCTTTGGCTTCACTGAGAGAAGGATGAGATGCAAAAAGCTGAGAAGAGTGCTCGTCATCTAATGTAGGCAAAGTTTGTTCATCCTCTACACTTTCAGGAAGGTTTCCTTGCACGGAATCATTTAATTCTTCCTGCCCATTAAGAAGATTCTTTTTTTCTTCATCGAGCCATTGAGTCTCATCTTCTGCATAAAAACGATAAAGCCCTTCTCCTATTTGAACCCTATCTCCATGGTGCAGTAGCCAGGACTCTTGGATAGGCTGTTCGTTAACATACACCGGGTGGGCAAGGCTTAAAGCTTCAATTACAATACCCTCGGGAGTTTGGCGACAGAGTAGATGTTTACGTGAAGCAGAGGGATCTTCAATAAGCAGCTGGCAAGCGTCTGGATCACGGCCTATTACCCATTCGTTTCCTTCATCTAAGGAAAGTACAAGACCTTTTTGAACACCCTCTTCTGCAACTAATTTGGCGACCATATGTTAACCGTTGTTATATCTTATCTTCGTATTGAGAATTATTTTAAATGATGAAGCGCTTGTTCGCGCCAGAATAGAGCTACATTGTAGAAATCTTGAAGAAATTCATTAAAGCTCTTATAATCAAGATTATAATCGATCATACGCGATAGCGTCAATCGATTTCCATCCTCTGTTAGGCCTAATACACAATTCCTAGTGGTCTGTCCGAACAAGTTTGCATCCATTATTTCAGCCAAAAAGGCTTCAGGATTTTCTTTGGGGCAATCGCATAAAATGCATTGTAAAGAAAAGCCTTCAGCTAGCGTCCCTAGCTTGATAGAAACTTCTTCCTCAATAGGCAGACTAAAAATTCCTGGTGCTTCTTCTTGAAGTAAATCTTCATCAAGACCTAGATCTTTTGAAAGCTGGCTACAGAATTGTTTGAGATCGACCATATGGATCCCTACCTTTTTAAATCATCTCTGATATTTTATGTACCAAAAATAATGCCAAAAATAAAGATTAAAAATAAATGATGACCTTTAATTTTGTGATGAGCTCCTTACAAGCAATAGGCTACGTAAAACCTTAGATTACGTAAAACCTTTAAAACGAACAAGACCATTTGTTTTATCAAAGGTGAAACCAAAAAATTTAACTTCTTAGCGTTTCTTTTGTGTAAGCAAAATAAAGAGATGATAAAAATTAAGCTAGGTTTTTTTTATGCTTTAGATAAGGGCCAATTGGATGAATGTTAGAGAATAGAGCTTTATTTTGCTTCTACAAAATGACTCACTATCCTTTCACCTTCCTTAAAGGAACAAGGATTTTTCTCAATTACTTTTGGTCAAATGGCAAGCTGCTCTTCTGTTATCTACTTAGTTGTTCATATGCTTGGTTTTAGATTTGGATAAAATTTTTTACAAGTTAGACTAGAAAAGAGTAAGTTTTATCATGCCTTTACATGTATGATTGCTTTTTATTTCTTTATAAAGAATAAACAATTTTAAATAAACAACTTGCATGTTTTTTAGAAAATGCCTTTTTATCTTTAAAGGATTTTTTCTTAGTTTTAAAGATCCTAAAGGGTAGATTTTTTTATTTTTATCTCTAAGCTGGTGATCAATTTTTTCTCTCCAGTGTGAGGAAAAGCAATTTACCAATTTTTTTAAGAGGCATGAAAGACTTTGAAGTTGCTTGCTAATTTATTAAATGTCCCTCTCTTTAAACGCTTTAATCATAAAAAGTTGGCCTATGAATCCAAGAGAATTCCAAGCATTACTTAATCAAAAGATATTTACTTCGCCCGAAAAAGATAAGGCGTGGACTTTATACAAGAAAGAAAGCCCACAAAAAGCTCTTGCCTTCTTACAAACGATTGAAAATAAATTTGGCTCTATAAGAAGAAGCTTGCTTTTGCACCCTTTACCGGTTCCTTATAAAGTTTGGGGGGAGAATTATATTGAGGCAGAGACAATAGCGCAGATGGATAGAGCTGCTCGTCTACCTGTAGCGCTAGCAGGGGCTTTAATGCCTGATGCGCATCTAGGGTATGGTCTTCCTATCGGGGGAGTTTTGGCTACAGAAAATTCTGTTATTCCCTATGCCGTAGGGGTAGATATTGCTTGTAGGATGAAACTGACCATTTACCCTCTCCCGGCGCACGTTTTAGAAAATCCTACAAGCGTGGAATATAAACATCTTTATTCGGCTTTATTAGATAATACTGTATTTGGCGCAGGCGCTGCCGGCATTCACAAAGGTAAAATCGATCACCCAATATTAGAAAAATCCCAGTGGGAACTTACCTCATTGACACGTTCTTTAAGGCAAACGGCTATTTACCAAATTGGTACGAGCGGGGGAGGAAATCATTTCGTAGAATGGGGTGAGCTAAAAATTTTTGAGGCAGAAAATCCTTTTAAGCTTGCGGCGGGATCTTACCTGGCATTGCTCTCACACAGCGGCTCAAGAGGAGTGGGTTTTAAAATAGCTGATTATTATACTAAAATGGCCATGACCCAGCTGAAAGAATTGGACCATTCTGTTAAGCATTTAGCTTGGTTACGTTTAGATCATGATCTAGGTAGGGAGTATTGGGAAGCGATGCAGCTGGCAGGCCAATTTGCTTCTGCCAATCACCATGTTATTCACCAAAGAATAGCAGAGGCAGCAGGAATAACTCCCATTGCCACAGTAGAAAATCACCATAATTTCGCTTGGCGGGAAAAGATTCATGTGCAGGGAAAGGAAAAAGAGGCTATCGTCCATCGCAAAGGTTCAACACCTAGTGGAAAAGGTGTGTTAGGGATTATTCCAGGAACGATGGCTGATGCTGGCTATGTGGTTGTAGGTAAGGGCAATCCAGATTCATTAAACTCGGCTTCACATGGCAGTGGCCGGCAAATGGCGCGCACTAAAGCAAAAAAGACGATTTCTTTAGAGCAACATCTCAATTCTTTATTAAAGCAGGGCATAAATTTAATAGGTGGGGGATTAGACGAATCACCTCAAGCTTATAAACCTATCGAGGCAGTCATGGAAGAACAGAAAGACTTAGTTGAGGTGATAGGAAAATTCCAGCCAAGAATTGTACGCATGGCCGCTGAAGGTAGCTTAAGCTCACTATCTTCATTGCCTCAAGGAATTGTAGAAGGTGAGTAATGGTAAAGATCTACAAAAATCTCTAGGTAAAGCAAGAAAGTTTACCTTAAAAAATAAATAATTTTCTTAAAAAATAAGTTTTTGTATAAGGTGAACTCAAGAGAAAAATTTACCATTTAAGGATCTATACATGGAAGCTCCTCTTCAATCAAAACCTTTTTATGTGACCCCTGAGGGAAAAGAATTTAGCCAGTCTCACGTAAAGCTTAATATTAAAAAAGACAAAAAATGGGCTTACAAGCCTCATGCTGATTATCGTTTTGGCGATTCGCATTTATTTTATGCCTGCCGATCCAATCAAAAAGAAGCCACTTTATTCTTCCTAAAAAAGATGACGAATTGGGTTTTGTCTAGTCCTCCCGTCAATATAGACAATGAGTCCATTATTCACCTAGCTTGCCACAATGGAGATCTAGACATCTTGCGTAGCATGCTTGCGCATTGCCGTGGGTCACCGGGAATAAATAAAAAAAATGCTATGGGAAGAACTCCTTTAGCCATTTTAGCAGAAAAAGCTAATCGTTTAGGAGTTATGACTTTGCTTGTGCATGCTATTCGCACCTGGAAGTTTGATCCTACGGAAACGCATGATCCTTTAACAATAGCGATTAATATAGGTAGAGAGGACATTGCCGGGCTTTTTATTGCCTATGAAAAAAAATGGCAACATAACTCTTTTAAACGGCATTTAATAGAGCAACCAAACTTACAAAAATTATGGGATCATCCAGACACAGATCGCTGGGGATGTCTATTTAATAGCCTTCCTTCGATGATGACACGTATTCAAACTGTGATAGAAATGAATGACATTGAAGGCATAAAAGCTGCTATATCGCTTGATCATGAATTTAAATACGCCGGGTCCACTCCTAATCTTTTAAAAATAGCTCTCGGCTATAAAGATTCATCCCTGCTTCGTGTTTTAATCGAGCTGGGATTAGAAAAAGCTAAATTTAAGAAAGAAACTTTTATGCTCCATGCTGCTGCTAAATGGTGTGATTATGAGCTAATCCAACGCATCAGCCAAAAATATGCAGAGAAGGGAAAGCTACAGAAAGTTTTGCAGACATATGATAGTAGGGGAGAGACACCTTTATATAAACTATGCGAGGAGCTGGCTAAAGAAGATGGTTTATCCGCAGCTGCAGAAGAGACCCTTAAATTTTTTTTAGATAATGGAAGCTTTATACGTTTAGCCTCTAAAACAGGTTCGCTGCCTAAAGTTGTTTTAAAAGGTAAAAACTATGATTTAAGAAGATTCTTTAGAAAAAATGCCGGCAAAGATAAAGAGGAGTTTTCAAAAATTTCTTCCGAGGATCTTTATAAGATTAAAAGGGAAGAACTTTTAAAGATGGATTCTGTTGCCCACATAGAGAAAGAAGGGATTAATCAACTGCTTAAGGAAGCTTTAAAATTAAAAGACCAGGATTTTGTAAGCCATCTAGTTTTAATAGGAGCACAACCTGACCAAGAATGTTTCCTCATCGCTATTGATCATCAGCTTTTTTCAGTGGCGGAAGCGCTTTTAAATAATCGATACGGGGTTGTTCCTTTACCTGGTAGCCTCCCTAAGTTAGGCAAGGAGGGAAACTTTTTCATTAAGCACTGGTTAGAAAAGATAGGGGATGCTAGCCTGCGATTAAAAGAAGCTGAGTTCCAAGATCTGGGGATTGAAGAAGCAATTAAAGACGCTTCTTCCCTGCTCACTATTCCTCAAAAAATTATGTATGCCGTGCGCTATCAATCTTCTTCAGTGCTAACCACTTTATTAAAGAGTTCTCCTCGTACACTTACCACTCTTTCACCTTTACAATTACAAGAAGTATGGAGTGTTGCCTGTAGTCGCTCAGTAGATGTCGTCCAAGCTTTAATAAAGGAAGGATTGGATCTTACCTTAAAGGATGAAGAAGATAATGGTGGCTTGCATCTGGCTGCCAAAGCTCTTAATGTTGAGATTTTAAAGTACTTTATCCAACAAAAAATGGATGTCAACGCTCTTAATAAAAGCGGCCTGACCCCCTTACAGCTGGTACAGGGAAAAGATTGTGATATAGATGAACTTATTTCTTGTATTCAAGTGCTTCTGCAAGCAGAAGCACAAGGTCTTTCATCAGGGCAGCTTGAACTAATCTGGAATAAAGCTAAAAATTTAAAAGATGAAGCCTATCTCCTTGACTTATTCCACAAGATGCCCAACCAGGTGATTTGGCATTGTTTTGGATCGGGTGGTTGTGACACCCTTCAATGGCTTTTATCGAAGAGCAAGGTCCCTATCACCTTTACAGCTGAGGAAACTGATCAATTATTAAAATTTGCTTGTTACAATGACGATTGCTTGCGAGTTATCCATGAGCAAAAATGGGTGGACTTGAATAGGATGGATGCTTCAAAAAATACAATCTTTCATAAGGCTGCTGAGCGTCGAGCTTTAGAGGTAATGAAGTGTTTGTCCTCTCGGAAAATAAGTAATATTAATGTAATAAATGCTAACCAATTAGCAGCAATAGATATCTTAGTTAAAGGAGAAGCTACTTCTAAGCTATGCAACACTATTCTTCATTTGGTTGAACAGGGAGCAATCGTACAGAAACCGGCGACTATACAAGCAATATGGAAAAGTTTTATCTTAAAACAACCTTCCCAGCTTTACAAACTATATGAGAGAAAAATCTTGGCACCTCTTAACGAAGAGGGAGATACTCCTATTCACTTTGCTACGCATTCTGCAGGACCTGAAATTCTTCGCGAGCTCATCAGTTATCAATATTGGCCTGTTGATCATCCAAATGAGTATGGCTCCACGGCGCTAGACTTAATATTTCATCAAAATTGGTGCCGAATAAAGCAGGAGACTTTTGAAAAGATTTTTCTTTTATTAAAAGCGGGTGCCAAAGTAACGCAGGCAAAATCTCACGGTGGATGGCCTCTTCCTGCTATCTTTGATAAATTATGGACCGATAATTTTAATGAGCAGAGTAAATATTGGGATGGACAAAAGAATTGGGGCGTAAATAGTAAGGATTCCTCTAGCTTACAAAATGCGGTAAAAATTTTCTGGGAAGATAGAAAAGGAATGGTTGATTCACTTATCAACCTTTATGCAGGAGATAAGGGAAATATTCAAGCCCTTTTGTACTATATGGATAACCACTATTGGGAAGAATACTATTATTATTATAGTGGCGGAGGGTATGTGAAGCAAAATATAGCTTATGTAGGCACAGTAGAGAAAATTCTTCCTCCTAGTAAGAACATAGCTCATCGTAAGCATTCTATCAAAGATACCTTACCTGAAATTTACAAGGATTTAAAGAAGATGATCTAAAGTTTAGAAAAGGATACAGAGGGCTCTGTAGTCTTTTCTATAATGATCTCTTTATCAGCCCTTTATAGGAAAACATTAACGGCTAGAGAAGCAAAAAGCTAACGGCCTCTTAAGTTTTTTACGTTTCCTAAGGGTAAAAAATTATAAAAGCTTGAACAGCTATAGAAGAGAATTAATAATAAGAAAGGACGCTATTAATAAACAGTCCTTAGGTGGACCACAGGGAGGAATTTCATCGCTTGGCGTCTTTTTAGTTTAAGTTTTTGGTTCAGTGGATTATACGCTTTTGAGCTACTTCTTATATAACCCTGTCCTTCATAAAATCCTTCTCATTAATTAGAGAGACATCTTTCAGCGGGAGGGTTATGTAGATAAGTTTTTTAAACGTATCAGTCCTGTCCTAAATAGTATCTAAGCTGACAAACATGAATTAACTGACAGAAATAGTACCTGCCAGGTAACTTATGTTTGTCAGGTCAAGTACTGTTTAGGACAAATTATATAACGGTAAAAACAGACCCCTGTTTTTAAAAAATTTTAAATAAGAACATTTGTCATTAACTGGCATTTAACTCAATCTTTTTTCTGATTAATATTTTTTATCAACACCTTCATTTATTGTTTTCCGCTTATATTGTTCAATAATCTTTTTATATTCATTGACTAAGTGAGAAGTCCTACCCACCGAAAAAGCTGCTTCTTCTGTAGACATACCTTTTTGTTTGCATAGCAATATTTGCTTGAAAGTGGATATATACCTTTGTATCGCCGGTAAAAAGGGCTTTGTTTCTCTACTCACTTGCTGAACAGTTTTTTGCTCGATAAAGAGCTTTTTAATGATCATTTGTTTTGTGAGTTAAAGTAGGGCCTATATCATGGATAGATCCTCTTCTTGGAAGAACCTCGCGGTTTTCTAATTCCTACTCCTTGATATATTTGCCTACACTTTGTGGCGATATTTTTAAAAAAATAGCTAATTATGCATGGGTTAAGCAACCTTCTTGATCAAAAGCTTGCTTGCACATCCGCGCCACAGCTTCTTTTTTTATAGCCTTTAATTTTTTCCCTTTGGCTCTTTCCATAGCATCTTGCAAGCTTACCAAGCAAAAATAAAAAAGAGATCTGCCTACTTAGTTCGACCTGAATTAACCTTAAAAATTTCTTCATTGCATCCATTTTAGAAAGAAAAATTATGAATTTTCTTTTAGACCTAAGCTAAAAAACTGCAAATCCAAGAATTTTTGTTGATGAGTATGAAAATTGGCTAAAAATTAAGAGTTTTAGAGCAGGAGGTAGCCTTCAAGATAGAGCATTAAAGCAATTTAAAGAAGAAAACGAGTTTTTTTAGCCTGAATAAAGACGCTTGGGAGAATTTTGAGCGATTAGCCAGTTGTAAATTAAACGCATGTTATGGCCAATTCCACATAGAATGGCGTTAAAACAATCTCCCAAACGGCCTTTAAGGTAATTGCGTCCCAGTTTGCCATCATTCTTCATATGGCCGATATGAGGTTCTATGGCTTGGCGCCTTTTAAGTTGGGACTTAATCCACTGTGTAAGGCCTTTTCTTTGCCCAGAAATAAATATGCTTTTGCCTTCTACCGTATGACCTCGATAACCTTTATCTACAAAAGCTACTTCGATGTTCTTGCCGCTATTATGTTGAGCTTTCTTAATAGCTTCTTCAAGCGTATGCCCATCGTACGGATTGCCATGAATGGCTCTAACATCTAAAGCTAACCCTTCTTGATGAGTGATGACTAGCGAAGTTTTGCAGCCAAATTCATATCTTTTTTCTACTTTACCTTTAGCAATACATTCCACATGGGGCTCATGCAAGCTATACACCTTAGGCGAATCGTTTCTTTTTTGGTTAAAAATACGTTTAATAGTGTCTAAAAGAAAAGAGCCTTCTTGATCTAACTTTTGTCCTTCTATCTTTCTCTCAAAATCCCGAATTACTCTTCCCAAATAAGTATGCAGCCTTTTTTCTTCCCTTTTAGCTCTTTTCATTTGACGAGCATGAGCATAACGAGCACGCATACACAAAGCTGTTTTTGCTAGCTTCTTATAGGTTTGTCGCAAAATGATTTTGTAATTATTGGCTATTTTTACAAGCGCCTGAATAGACTTAAAGTAAAGTTTTGCATCGGTAGGAAAAGCGATAGCTTTGGGCATCACCGTTGTATCGGCAATGACTTTTTTAAGGCTTTTTTTTTCACCGCGCCTGTCAAAACAGCTACTACAATCGTTTCTTGTAAGACTTTACTAAGTCCAGCTTCACCCAATCTATCTCTCCATTTAATTAAAGAAGTAGGATGGATAGGCAGCTCATGCTTGAAGTGATCATATCCACAAAAGTATTGCCAATAAGGATTTTCTACCCATCGATGCACCACATTTTCATCAGAAATTCCATACATGTGTTGCAAGATAAAGAGACCTACAACTAACCTTACAGGCTTAGCTGGCTGGCCTACATTTTCTACAAACAGCTTATCAAACTCTTCTTCCAGCTGCTTCCATTCAATCAACTTGGATAGCTGGACAAGAGGATGATTTTGGTTAAGTTCATTGCTAAAGCGGAATTTAAAAAGCAGGTCTTGTTGATTGTTTAGTTTATTTGGTTTCATAGTAAACTTTGCAAGAAATTAAGAGCTTTGTAATGATTTACTTGTAAAGAAAATATAGCATTTTTTGATAAAAAACTCTCCTAAAATATTATCTCAGGGCAAAAATACTTTAAATCATGTTGAACTAAATAATTTGTTTCATACCAATTTTTTAGATGCATGATAAGACAGCTTGGTAAGATAAAATAAGGGGAAGGTAAGGTAGCCTTTTAAGCATATTATTGAGGGCGCCAAAACACGCTGTATGCTAGCCCTTAAATTCAAATTAGCATTTCTAACAGAGCAAAAAGTTTTCTAAAGCTATAGAGGTGCTAGTCAAAACAAACAAGGCTTTATTTCCTAAAAGAAAAGGTAAAATGGGTCGATTGGCTAACTAAAGCATTCAAACTTACATCTCTGCATGTAATCAATTGCTCCTGCGTGGGCCTATCTCTCTATATAATTTTAAAATGCATTTCGCTTTTGAGGATTTCCTCCAGAAGCATGGCAAGTAGGCCCTGGTTGAAAGCATGGAGCTAGTGTGAATTTTCCATACTGCGCCCTTTCAATACTTGCATATAGTTTTCTACCATTATAAGGAGTAAATATTCCATATATGGCCGCTAATTCCAGGCCAACCAAAGCCACAGGGGTCATTACAACTCTTAATAAATCTTGCCCAGCATCTTTCAATCTTCCTGGAAAGGAATAGGGGTTTTCTGTTTGTTTGCCTGTCCAGAAGTGAGAAAAAGAAGCTAATTTCGCAACTCGATAAGCTGTATTTACTAAAGAGGCAAGCGAATGAACGATAGGCGTACCCAGAATTAGTAGAAAACATTTAAATCTAACAGAATTTTTAGGCTCATTCCAATATTTTTGGCCTGTACTTGCATCAATTAAATATTTTGGACCCCCATCCCTCCATTGTGCGCTGTTAAAAGCTGGTTTCCAACTATTGATTAATTGAAAATTTGCTAAAGTTACGCTAGCCATTTATTATTCTCTTGTTGCTTAATAGTTAACTTATTGTTGTATAAATGATATAATAGTTAAAGTTATTAATAAATGATTTTTTTTATATACAATATATTTGTTTCTTTTAAATAGATAAAAAAATAGTGGCCTACCTTAAGGCGTTGTTGCGTAAGCGGTCAAGGGGGATAAAAATGCTTAAAATCTTGATGCTCAGAAGATAATGTAGATCAGGAAATGCAGTAAATAGGAAAAAGAGCTATTTGCAAGCATTTTTGGCTTTGCAGAGGTCCGCCGAATTCCATCTAAAGCTCGGCTTGCCCTGTGACCGCTTAAGTTGTTACGTAAATGATATTCTATGTATAGTACCTCATGTCCTTTGTATCCCATCTCATCGAATTTAAAAAAAGCATTAAAGAAAAAAACTTTATAAAATGCTCTTATAGATTTAAATTTCTCAACGGTTAATTACAAATGAAACATTTTTGCTCATACGTTAACAGAATAAAATGTAAGGGAGTGGCTCCTTGTTTACTGTTTACTTAAAAAACCTCTAAAGATTATTCATTACACTCATGGCTTATAAAGCTTTACACAGAAGGCTTAAGAGATCAATTCATTCAAATTTTTTTAAATTTAATCGATGAAATAATAACATGTGCTTATGATTCTGAAAGCCCTCTGCTTAGCTTAATCGCCCAAAAAAATTGATGAGTTAACTTGCAAGCTTACAGTAGGATGTGAAGTGGCATTAAGTTGTCCTCCTTTTCAATCACTCCCTTTGATATAGGCTAATCTTTTGCCTGAGCTATACTTAGCGTCTTTCTTGCAAGTATCTGCGTTACAATATTATAGGCCGTTAGAAACATAAGAAAAGGATAACATACCTTTAGAATAGGAATTAGAAAAGCAGAAATGCCTGCGAATTGCAGATTGGCTACAATGAATGTAGCAAGAAGGGTACCTATTAATGCTGTTTTGTAGCTAATTCTGTTCTGAAAAACTGTATGGCTAATAAAGTCTGCAAATGCATTCGAGAGAGCAATGGCGGTAGTCAGGCAAGCCAACGCAATGGTTGAGCATACCCAAATGCCTGCCGAAGGGCCTATTATCTTCATCGTAATGACTCCCAATAGCTGCTCGACGCTTTCTACTTTTAGTGTGGCGCTATGAAAAGAGGCAACATAACTAAAGCCTATATAAGTAATGGCTAAGAGAAAAGCACCTAGCGTACAAGATTTTAAGCCAATTTTCACTAGATTTTCTTGAGGATAAAAGGTAAGAGTGTTTTTTAAGGAATTAAAAATGATGGAAGAAAAGAACAAAGCTGCAAGCAAATCCATGGTATTATAACCTTCTTTTAGCCCTTCTAAAAACACTGTTAAAGAGTGCTGCTTTTGAGGGGATAAGGAAGACATTTCAGCAGTTAGCAGCCCTTTAATGATAATATAAGCTAAAGACCCTAATAATAGAGGCGTTA
Source organism: Neochlamydia sp. AcF65 (assembly GCF_018342435.1). Lineage (NCBI taxonomy): Bacteria > Pseudomonadati > Chlamydiota > Chlamydiia > Parachlamydiales > Parachlamydiaceae > Neochlamydia > Neochlamydia sp. AcF65. Next base: position 8,130 of record NZ_JAEMUE010000050.1, on the reverse strand, counting down.
AAACCCATCCTAACCATTCCATGATATATCTTTTTTGATAAGTAAAGAAAAAGATAAGCCCACAGGCAAGCGCGTTAAATGCTACAGGAGAGAAATCTCCTACAGACATTTTTATTGTAGAGGAGGCTAGAGCAATGCAACGGGGCAGTGAACCTAAAGGTCCTAATAAGGTAATGATAAATAAAGCTATTAAAAACCCTGGAAACTTTCCTAAAACTGCAAAATAACGTTTATGATCTCCCTCGAAAAGGAGCATGGCGAATAATCCCCCAAAAGGTACAACCACAGCCGTGATTAGTAAACCTAAAATGGCGAAAAATGTTTTGTCTTGAGCATAATGGCCGATAGCAAGCGGAAAGATCACATTGCCTGCGCCGAAAAACATGGAAAACATCGCAAGGCCTGTCGCTATAGTTTTAAGATGAAGAGATATTCTCACCGTTTTAGCTCCCTATAAAATGGTCCCTCTATGAAATAATTAAAGGGATATGATTTTTTATTATTTTTTCGATCGACAATAAAGATAGATAAGAAAAGTTAGATGTGCGCGCAGCGCACCACTAAGACACTCGATAAAAATAGTTTAGTAGAAACCAAACAAGATAAGAGAAGATTTTTCATAAAAGTAATGATAGTTGTTAATAAGCTATTAAGTCAAGCAATATTTATGCTCTTTCATTATCTTTGTTTTTCTAAAGTGTTGCTGTTTAAAGGATCGTATAAAAGAGGAGTAAAATATAGGCATGATTCTCTTAAGCTTGCTGTAAGAGCAGATAGGAGTGCAAATGCTGGAAGGAAACTACTGGGAGGAAGGGCTAGCCTGAGCCCATGGATGGCGAGAAATTTAAGGAAAAATGAAATATTATCTATAACTTATTTGCTAAAAATATTAAATAAAAAAGCAAGTATAGCCTGCTCCAGGCTAAAGGCAAAGAGAGCAGTAATATAAAAAGTATTTTATTCCTATCGCAGAGAAAGGCTAGCATACGGCCTTGCCACCCATTCTCTTAAATAAGCTGGTCCAAACCCGCTATGAATAAAGAGGCGCAATGTTTTGCTAACTTTAAAGATACAAAAGAGACTCATTTAGCATACAAACGGCTTTTTTAATCTATCTATAGCTAACATAATATTATTGCGTGCTCCAAAAGCTGTAAAACGTATAAATCCTTCTCCTGAGGGGCCAAAGCCTGAGCCAGGTGTGGTAATGATATGATAGTTTTCAAGTAAAGCTTGAAAAACCTCCCAAGATTTGCGATTTTTAAACCGTACCCACAGGTAAGGGGCGTTAGTCCCGCCATACACTTCCCACCCTTGCTGCTCAAGAGCTGTTTTGATGAGCTGAGCATTTTCCAGGTAAAGCTGGCAGGTTTTCTTCACTTCTTGGAGACCTCTATCTTCAAGAACGGCCATCCCCCCGCGCTGAGCTATATTAGAGGCCCCATTGAAAATAGTAGTGGTCAGTCGTTGCCAATCTACATTTACTGGGGTCCCATCTTCATATTTTAAGGCTTGCGGAATGATGGTCCAGCCAAGGCGTACCCCGGTGAAGCCTGCAAGCTTAGAAAAAGAGCTTACTTCGATGGCCACTTCTTTTGCGCCTGGGATTTCAAAAATAGATTTGGGTAAAGAAGAGTCTTGTATAAAGTTGGCATAGGCAGAATCAAATAAGATAATCGTTTGATTGCTTTTTGCAAAGTCAGCTAATCTGGTTAATTGATCTTTTGTAGCCACAGCTCCTGTAGGGTTATTGGGGGAACAAAAGTAAATGATGTCTGTGCGAGGCGTTCTTTCTAAGTCGGGAAAAAAATTATTCTCAGGAGTACAAGGCATGTAAACAATATTGCTTACTCCTTGGATAATACTGCCATCTACATAAACAGGATAAGCTGGATCTTGAATAGCTACCGATACATGTTTTCCTAAAAGCATCTGAAGGCGGCCTATATCGCACTTGGCGCCATCAGAAACAAATACTTCTGAAGAGGCAATGCGATTAAAATAAAGTTGGGAAGCAATACGTTCGCGAAGCTCATTAAGTCCTTGCTCAGGCCCATAGCCACTATAACCTTGAATGGTTCCCAATTTTATAGCTTCTTGGGACATGGCATGGGCAATAGAAGAAGGAATGGGCTCTGTTGTATCACCAATTCCTAGGCTGATCACCTCTGCTTGAGGATGATCAGAAATAAATTTAAGCTTACGTTTCTGGATTTCAGGAAATAAATATCCGTTACTAAGCTTTGCTAAATTAGCGTTTCTTTTTATCATATCGTCAGCTTCTTATATAACCTTGTTGATAGATTAGCTCGGCAGTTAAGATTCCACCGCCAGCTGCTCCTCGGATCGTGTTGTGAGAAAGAGCTGTAAAACGGTAATGGAAAAGAGGGCATTCTCTTAAGCGTCCCACTACTACAGACATTCCATTGCCTTCAAGTCTATCTAAACGCGGCTGAGGCCGATCTTTCTCATCATGATAAACAAGAGGACAAAGGGGAGCAGAGGGTAGATGAAGCTCCTGAGGGGCCCCTTTAAAAGCCTGCCAAGCTTGTAAAATATCTTCTAAGGAGGGTTTAGTAGCAAATTCTACTGCAACGCATGCCATATGGCCATCTAATACTGGAACGCGATTACAGGTTATAGAGAGCGAAATACCTAAAGCATTGACAATCTTATCCTCTTGAATGTTTCCCCAGATTTTTAAAGGCTCACTTTCAGATTTTTGTTCTTCACCTTCAATATAAGGAATAATATTATCTTGGATAGCATAAGATGGGACCCCTGGGTATCCAGCTCCGCTTACGGCTTGCAGGGTAGTCACCATTAGTTTTTTAACCTGAAACTTTTGATGTAAAGGTTGTAAAGGAATCATATAGCTTTGAAGAGAGCAATTCGGTTTGACAACAATGCAGCCTTGCCCCCAACCTCGATTCTTTTGCTGTTTTCTAATCATGCTTAGATGATGAGCATTGATTTCCGGGATTAGAATGGGAACATCAGGAGTGTTACGGTGATAAGAAGCATTAGACATAACCGGCAAGCCAGCCACCGCATAACTTTCTTCATATAGCTTAGCAATAGGGGAGTCCACAGCTGAAAAGACGAGGCTACAGTCGCGTTTGCATTGCTCAATATTTTCTATAGAATAGACGGGAAGCTTTCCGTGTGTTTCGCTAAGAGGCGTATTAGGAAGCCAGCGGTTCTGAACTGCTTCTGCATAGCTTTTACCAGCCGATTGCTTGGATGAAGCTAGGAAAACCACTTCGAACCAGGGGTGCTTAGACAGTAATTGTAGATATTGCTGGCCAACCATACCTGTTGCACCTAAAATGCCTACAGGAATTTTTTTCATATAAGTTTTCCTAAAGTGAATAGGAGAAATTATAAACAATAGGGCTATTTTTAGAAATATGAGAATAGGCTTTTTTGGTCACAAGACTATATTTAAATTAGATGAGTAAAGAAGTGAATTTCAATGAATTTCTCTCCTTCGTCGTAAGCCATCAAAAAGGAGGGGTTAATTAAGGCCTTGATGCTAAGAAAATAATGTTAATCAGAAAGTCCAATAAATAGAAAAGACAGCTATTTGCAAGCATTTTTTATTTTGCAGATGTTCTCAGAAACCCTTAAGCTGGGTCTACCTCGTGGTCGCTTACCCCTCGTCTAGGTCTAGTGTTCCTTGTAAATTAACTAAGTAACATAAGCAAACATGTTCATGTTTTAGACTTGAAAGTAAGAGTTTACTTATCTTTAGGCAATTTTGCTATTGAAAAACAAGGTTAAAAAATAAAAAAAATTTGAAATGCCTCAGACAGATAATAGAACGGCTTTTCTAATTTACAGATTCTAACCTATTTCACCCTCAAGTGCCAAAACTGATGCTTACTAATAGGATCTGTATGTGGGATATCAGCATGATTGTTAAGAAAAAGTAGTTGACAAGGACCGAAAAAAATAATTAGCCTATTTATTAAATTTTACTACAAACCTAAATTTTAAGCTATTAAGGCTGGCAATATGAGCTCTCCCATCTATCTTCAAGGCGATCCCTCTACTATTCCACCGGTAGATTTACCTCATCCTTCTTTAGTTGTGCAAAGTGTGGCTGAAGAAAGCAGCCTTACGGATTCATTAGCGAAAAAAAGTGAAGCCGACGAATTCTTAGATTCCCGATTAGTTGTAAATACGGAAGTTTTAATCGATGATGCCCCTATCCCTTTATTTGACCTGTGTATTTTTGAGCAGGCTCAAGGAGAGAAAAGAAAAGAGCTTATCAAGCAATTCGGCGATGGACTTAAGAATATAGGGTTTGTGGCATTTAAGGTGGAAGCCCTACAGCCTTTAATTGAAGCTGCCTACCTTGAGATGGAAAAATACTTTAATCAGCCTCTAGAAGATAAAATGAGAGATTGCCAGGAAGACCCTTCCATAGGCTTTTCTCCCCAAGGGCGAGAGACAGCTGCAGGAGCTTGCCATCCCGATCTTAAAGAGACCTTTTCTATCCCTCCCCATTTTAAGGAGTGGCCTGCGAATCGCTCAAAATTTCAAGAGATAATGTCTCTTTACCATCAGCAATTTACCAAGTTGGCCACTTTGTTCATGGGATATCTAGCTGAGTATTTAAATGAGCCATCAAAAAATATCCTTACGCCTGCTAGGAGTGGAAATCATTTATTGCGGTTAGTTCATTATCCTGCCCTCAAAGCTGAAGATGATCCTCAAGCAGTGTGGGCGAGTGCGCACAAAGACCTGAATGTCTTAACTTTATTTCCTTCTTCTAAAGTCCCTGGATTACAAGTCATGACCCAAGAAGGAGAATGGAAGCATGTGAATATTCCTAAAGGTTATATCCTGATCAATACGGGAGAACAGTTATACTATAAAACTGCTGGATTGATGCGCGCACCTCGCCATCAAGTTATCAATCCAGGAGGTCTATATGCGCGGCAGCGACGTTTTGCTAGTAGCTTTTTTTTCTCCTGGCCTGCTAATTTTTCTTTAACACCCTTTGTAGGCTGTTTAAATCAAGTGATAGCTGATATGCCTGAGGTAGAAAAAGAAGAATATATGAAAGGTTTTCCTGAGATGACTGTCCAAGAATGCTTGGAAGTACGCCTGATAGAAATGCGTATTATTCTTGAGCCTTCGGAGGAGCTAGTCAAAAATTTACGCCAAAAAGGACTGTTAAAAATGCCTCCTCACGAGCTTATTGCCCTTTATCCTTCCATTTTTTCAGATGAACAAAAAGAGACTTAATCATTCAAGTTTAAAAGATAAAAAAAAGAAAAAGCTAATTTACACAAGTTTATGAGTAAAAACAGGAAAATAAGTTGTTTGCTCCTCTTATTTCCTTTTAGTTTTTCTTAAAAAATTTGTTTTAATTTTTCAAAGCTGCTTTTTTAAGCCAGTGAGAAGATGAGCTAAAACAACGCTGTTTAAAAAAATCTAGCGAAATCCATTATTGTTGGGAGGAAAGGCCTTTATTCGACGATACAAAAGCCTTCTTCATAAATAGGACCAGTTTTGCCAATTTTTAATTTATTCTGAAAAAATTCGCGATAAACTTTCAATCCTTGTTGGGCATTTTGGATGCAGTAAAAGCAATTAGTAATCCACTCAGAGCCCTTGATCGTGCCGGTGTTGTAATTTAATTGAAAGCGGCTGGTGATTTTTTGCTTCCAATAAGCGGGTTCTCCAAATAACAACACAGGATTTGAAGGAACTGAACCGACTTTTCGGCGCACTTCCTCTAAGGAATATTCAAAATCTGTGCCAATTCCACCTTCTAAAAAGATAGGAAAATCGAGATTAAATTCTGCTTGGCGCTCCACAAGTTTATCTAAGCGATAAGTCATTTTAGCGTCTATATAAGGATTTTGCCGCTGTTCATTGACCACTGTCTGAGGGCCTGCTCTAAAATCTACTATATTAGCACAAGAAAGCATCTGGTATTCTTGTGCGACACGATTTCCTACCTCCATAGCCCCAGGCCCGCCGCCCGTAATTAAAGCAAGAGGTGTATCTTTTTTTAGCAAAGGATGATTCATTTCTTGGCGCATCTCTATGACGCCTTTTAGAAGTTTTCTTAGCTCAGTTTCAAAATTTCCTTCGAGTAGGTTAGAGCCATAAATGCCGAATACTGTAGAATTTAGAAAAGCTTCGATTTTTCCCAGAGGAACGAAGAGTCCCGAGTCATAGCCAGGCTTTTGCACGAATTGTAGAACCTTATGGCTAGTTTCATCTACCCAAAACACAGGGATGGCAAACTTGTCCAGGTCATGTAAAAGAGCACGATCTTCTGCAGAGAAAAAGCCTAGATGTGATTGGGAGGCATATTGAAAATATATCCCTTTAAGGCATCTTTGCACTTGATCGCTTAATAGCATACGCTTCATGAAAGGAGAGGGAAAATAACGGGTAAGGAGGATACCTTGGCTCGTAATACTAGAATCATCGATAGCTTTTAAAAAGGGATAAGAGGGCTGCTGCTCAATGAAACGTTCGACCATGAGTGCTTTCCTAGTTCCATGGCCCCATTTGGGAAATTCTTGAAAACGTGACGTGCGCGTAATCCAGGCTTCCGGTTTTAGATTGAGAAATTGCTCTCCTTTTACCACAAACACTGCCGCACGATTTTCTATAGGCTCAGGTGCTGTTTTAAAAGCTTCAAAAAGCACGCTAGTATCTTCTAGACAAGCCTGTAATTGATCGCGATCAGAAAAATATACATGCTCACGATAAGGTTCTAAAGTATAAAATTCTAGAGGAATATCGGTAATCTCTCTTTGGCTACTGCCATACAGCTCATAGATGTCACCTGAAGCATAGGTATCAGGTTGGAGAACCGAAGCTGTCGTGTGCTGGACTTCCGTAGAAAGAAGTTCTTGGGCTACATGGCCGAAAACTGTTCTAATATGTAAGGGTAAAGTACGAACAAGTAAAAGCTCATTTTTGTTTACCTCTCGGGGCTGATCTAGCTCCCATTCTTGGTGAAGTTTTAAGATTTCCCGCATACTAAGCGAGGATGTTAATGCTTTTGCGACGGTAGGAAGGAAACCATGAATGGTCGAGGCATATCCACCTCGCCCTTTTAGTAAGGATAGGTAGGCTACCGTCCGCCCATCTACTTTATCGAGGATTAAATTATCACTTCCATGTAATCCTCCTAGCGAAAGTAGAGGCCTTCCCCATCGATCAGAGCGCCCAAACATGCGAAAGAGATAATCAGGATCACGCACGCGACGGCGCTCATCCGCAGCAAAAAGGCGACCAATTGCTGCTCCCACTTCAATGTGTTTAAGCATTTCCGCACCTACCCTTCCTAGGGCGGAAAGATGAACTTTAACTTCAGCACAGCTATTTTGCTTATCTAATTGATATTCAATGCCTATGCCATTCACTCCTAATTGTGCCAGCGTGCTTTTGATATTAAAGAAAAGATGATTTAAATCTATCTCAAATCCAACAAAGAGTGAAGGTATTTGACTAATAAAAACTGTTGCTATTCTAGTGTTTTCATGGATAGGCCCTAAATGTGTAATTATGCCATCCGGAGTGACTAAATCTAAATATTTTGTTTCGAGAAATAATTGGCTATTCATACATCTCCTAGCAGAAGGCTGATCATATGAACCTGTCTAAAATTAGTCAATCTCACAGCTTCTATAAAAAATTGCGAGCAAATGCTAAAAAAATTTTAGAGCGCGAAAGATAGAGCAGAAAGGAGGCTAAAATTTTTAAGTACGTTCTTTGTACGCCAATTTACATAAATGCTTTACTTTTAGCACCATTTTTTGTGAATAGACCTCTTTCGAAACTCACGTATTTAATTCCCAGTTATAGATTGCTGCAATCAAGTTGAAGCGAAGTGCAAATCTTTTACGTCTATTTCTGTAGCGATCTGCTATAATTTTAAATCGCTTAAGGAGGCCAATGACGTTTTCATTGGCAACTCTTTCTCTGGATAAACTTTGATTTGTTCTTTTATCCTCTTGAGTTAAAGGCTTCTTCTTACTTTTTTTCTTGGGCATTTGGGTTTGGGCATGCAGCTTTTTTAATCCTTGATATCCTGAATCGGTTAACACTCTTATTTGTGGATGGATTTTAACTTGGGATTCTTTGAATAGCCTA
>NZ_JAEMUE010000049.1:0-1401 GCF_018342435.1 Neochlamydia sp. AcF65 | reverse complement strand
CCCACATTCCGCAAGTTAATTTCCATTAGCATATAATTTCTGAAAAGGAGGGCCTAAAACCTGCAAAATATGCCTCATATTAGGAGTTAAATTAAGGATTAACTCTTTTATACCCTCAGGAGTACGTTTGATTAAGAGGTGCACACCTTCAAAAACTTGGAAAATCCAGCGCAGGGTAGGCATCTTTGTAGGTTTTCCTAATTGATTAGGAATGGAGGTAGACAGCTTTTCTAATTGTTGACGTAAATGGCGCTGAGTAAGGGTATAAACTAGCAAGCAAAGACACATAATCATAGCTAAAGCTATAATCCTTTGCTCATTTTTAAGGAATACCGACGAAGTCATAAATAAGGGATCTTTGAGAAAGCGGAATCCTCTTTCCACCGATTGTTGGCCTTTATAATTGTCTAACAGATCATCATTTGAAAGAAGCTCGGCATTCAGCTCATTAGTGGCCAGGATAAATTTTCCTTTTCTTTGTAAGCTAGTAGAAATTTTTTGCTCATCTTTTGCTAAAGCTGCCTCCATTCTATACTGGATTGATAAAGCTTGCTCTTTTTTAGGTCTGCCAGGTTCTTGCTTGCTTCGTTTTTGTATAGTATTTATTTTGTCTAGACGATGATATTTAAGCTTTTTTTCAAAAGCTTTCAAGGCTGCTTTAGCATCTTTTTCGCAATCAAAAGCTTTTGAGGCAAGTTGCTTTAATTCTTTGACTTTTGCTTGCAGCTCTTTTTCTATTTGCCTATCTAAGGTTTTCTTTTCCCTTATAAAAGCTTGTTCAGAATAGACTAAAAGCCACCGTTGAGGAATTCCTGCATAGATAGAACCTAATTCAACGGCCCAGTAATCGGCAGACAGCTTTTCCATTTCCTCTTTAGAAAAACTAGATACAAGCTCATAGGCTGCTCCTATTTGTTCTGGAACGCGCGTTACCCATTTCATACCATTGGAAATATCTTTTAGGGTGTCAGTGGTATACATAGCACTATCGGCAACGAAATAATGAGGTTTGGATCTATCTTTAATTTGGGATTTAAGCTCTTTTAAAGTTTTCCTAAAATGGCTTTTATCTGAGGTATTACCTGCAAGCGCTTGAGCTAATAAAGGAACATCTCCATCTTGGCTGCAGATTAAGGAAATCATAAATTGTTTAAGATCAGGCCGGTAGTCTTTTGAATGTCCAAACGCAATGATAGGAACTTGCTCCCCCGAGGAATATTGCCCTTGAACAGACATACTTGTCGTATCTAAATGCTGAAATTTTTTATTAACATTAAATTTTGAGCAAGCTTGCAAGGCAATGGCTGAAAAGATAGCATCACATCCATATTCGTAGCAGCAATCTAAAGCTCTACCTAAACGATCATCCGATATATTTTCAGATCTACACGCTCTTCCTAA
>NZ_JAEMUE010000048.1:0-27916 GCF_018342435.1 Neochlamydia sp. AcF65 | reverse complement strand
AAGAAGATCAAGTTTCATTTTTTTCTCCTCTTTTCAAAGAAAAAAATATACCTCTAGAATAATTTTTTCAACTCATCTGTGCGTAAGGTGAGTTAGAAAATGAGAATGTAACTTTGCGTATAAGGCCTCGCTATGATAACCATTCAACAATAAAGAAAAACGCAACTCCAAGAATCTTTTATAAAGCAAGTGGAGCTAATGGTAAAATTTTAAAACCCCTTAGCAATCAAATGGTTACCTTGCCAATTGTCTGATTAAAAAAATATGAAGTGATTGAATCTGATTAATCATGTACAAATGATTAAGCCTATAAGAAATTTAGTTAAGCTGGTAAAAGAAATGGTAGCTGCGATAGCAGTTTTTCAGCCTAGCAGGCTAAAAAGCTAATATAAAAACTATAAATAATGCTAATGCTTATTTAAATTTTTAATAAAATTGAGTAAAAAAGATAATCTTTATGATTTCAGAGAGCTTAAATACCCATCCTCTTATATTTCCTGACTTTAATAATTCTATTTCTCCTCTACGCGATACGTCAGTATATGCAGAAATTGCTTTAAAGATATTTAAAAAATTAGAGCTGCGAGATTTGTGCCAAGCCAAGCTCGTATGTAAAGAATGGAAGCAGCTAATTAAAAGCAGCTTTTTAGATGAGGAAGAAGCCTATACGCAAGCTTTAAAACGTGCTATTCAAAAGAAAGATGTTATTAAAGAAGCTTTTTGTATAGAAAAACTAGGGGATCTATATGTGAAAAAAGAGACTTCTGAAACGCTTTTACAAGCAGCAGGGCTTTACAATTATGCTTTACGCCGATCTCCTTACTCAGAAAATAATATTAGAGAAAAACTTGCAAATGTTGAAATTTTACTTATTAAACTTTGCCACGGAGAATCTTCAGATTGTGTGCTAATAGCAAAACACTTCGAAGGTAATCGTGAAATATTGAAAAAGTTTAGAGGAGAAATAGAGAAAAAAATTCAAGTTCTTGGCTCGAATCCCTTATCTGAGGAAGTAAGGGATCTTTACAAGGAAATTGCCCAAGGGATGAAAGATTTCTTCAAAATTCTTGCCAAGCAGGGTATTGATACTTTAGGAGCTGCTCCCTGTGAATATGCTATGATAGGCTTTGGTTCCCTAGCTAGAGAAGAGATGACTCCTTATTCCGATTTAGAATTTGGTATTCTAATCCAAGAAGATAGTATAGTTATTTGAATTCTATTTTTCTAAGGATATATGTATAATCAATTGGCATGGTATATTCACACGATTTAAGAATAAAAGCTTTGAATTATATAGAGAATGGCGGCTCAATGGCCACCGCTAGTGAGGTGTTTGGTGTAACAGTTCGCACGTTAACCAACTGGATTAAGCGGAAAAAACAAGGTTGTCTAGCTCCTAAAAAAAGACGACAGAGCCCCAGTAAAATAGATAGTGAAAAGCTAAAATTATATATAAAACAAAATCCTGATGCCTACCTTAGGGAAATAGCTGAGGCATTCGGAGTGACAATAACTGCAGTTTTTTATGCCTGTAAAAGACTGAAAATCACTTTAAAAAAAAGACACCCTTCTACAAGGAAAGAGATGAGAATAAACGAGAGGAGTTTAGACAAAAGCTAGAAAACATTCCGGAAGAAAATAGGATTTACATAGATGAGAGCGGGATAGATGCCTACTTACAGCGCCAGCATGCAAGATCACCTATAGGAGAAAAGATTTATGGTGCTATAGCAGGTCGTTCATTTGCTAGAGAAAGCTTTATAGCAGCTAAAGGCAAGTCTAAAATTTTAGCTCCTTTTTGTTATACAGGTACTTGTAATTCTCTTCTGTTTAACATTTGGCTAGAAAAAATATTGATACCTGAACTTAAAGCAGGACAAGTTCTGATAATGGATAATGCTACCTTCCATAAATCGCAAGCCACTGATGAACTTATTAAAAAGGCAGGGTGTGAGATTTTATTTTTACCGCCTTATTCTCCAGATCTAAACCCTATTGAAACCTTTTGGGCTAATTTTAAAAAGATTGTGGCAGCAAACTTAAGTAAGTTTTCGACTCTTGCTCAAACCATTGATTACTCTTTTTTAAGTATATGTTAATGAACAGAAATTTAAAATTCAAACCACTATAAACGCAATAGAGAGTACTTTAAGCGCCTGACCAATCTAATTCATCTGAGGGTTATTAACTTAGGAGAGACGATTCTTCCTGCTTTAAATATTCCCGGTATAATAAAGGCTGGCTTTTTTGATAGTGTCACTCCTAGAGGTTTTGCATTTGATGGTGAAGGAGCGAAAGGAAAAGGCTGTAAAACACCTTTTGGCAATCGCCAGACATTTGAGCTTATCCAAACTCCTGAGAAGATGGCCCAATATATTAGCAAAGGTGAAAAAGGCCGGTGGTGGTATAAAAAAGAGCGTCACCTTCCTATGGAGCTTTTAACCTTTACTCACTTGTTAGGCAGGGAGGAGCTAACTGAGCAATATAGGCAAAAAGTTCAAGCAAACCTTAATACGCCTCATCAAAAAGGCCTTAATCTCCGTCAGTATTTAGCCAAGCAACATTTAGTTCAAGAGGATATGAAGGCTTTCAATCCATGGATGCTCGACATAGAAAAGCATGGGATGCTTATTAAAGTCAAAAATGATCTCTATCATTTTCCTCATCTGGCATTAGACAGGCTAGCCCTCCTTAAGGAAATAAAAGCGTCAGATACTTTTACTAGAATTGACCAATTAAATAAGCAAGAAATTATAAGGGACAGCGCAGCTGAAAAACTAAAGGAGTGGATGAGCATAGTGCTATTTATGCGCCTTAAAACCTACTCGCATTATCAAGCACAACAAGAGATGATGAACCCTCTAATTAAACCCTTCGGATTCGAAGATCCACAACTTATCAAAAACCAGTTTGCTTTAGATCATGAAGCCCTAGCAAAGGTAAAGAAAATTTACCGTATATTCATGCCTTTCCACGAAGCCTTGCAAGAGTTTTTAGCGGGAGTTGAAGAAGAACTTAGATCTGCTACTTTAGATGAGGTCTCGTTTCAAATGGAAGGAGATATAGCTTTAAGACTGCTTCAATATGAAGAGGCAAAGAAATATTATCTTTCAGCAAAAGATGAGGCCCCTGAAGATCCTAACATACTAACTGTATTAGGGTGTATCTCCCTTGCTCAAGGAAATTTAGATCAGGCGGCTAAATATGTTGATCAAGCGCTTCAAGTCGATATTAAATGTTTTGGGGAAAACCATGCTAGAATAGCAACAGACAATATTAACTTAGTAGGTATCTACGTAGAGCAGGGGAAATTAGAAGAAGCTAAAGAATATGCTTATAAGGCTCTTAAAATTGATCTTAAATTTCTCCCTGAGAATCATTTACATATCGCAAGAGATTATAATAATTTGGGAAGAATTACCCTCGTCTTGGGAGACTTAGAACAGGCAAATGAGTGTTTTGACAAAGCACTTAAAATCTATGCTGAACTGTATAGGGAAAATCATCCTAACATTGCAATCTACTATAATAATTTAGGAATGGTTTATCAAGATCAAAAGGATTTAGAAAAAGCAGCAGAATATGTCAAGAAAGCACTAGCAATAGACCAAAGCTATTATGGTGAATATCATCCCTCAGTGGCGACAGATTACAATAACTTAGGAACAATCTATCACCAAAAAGGAGATTTTGATGAAGCAACTAAATATTGTAGGAAAGCACTAGAAATAAATCTTAATTTTTTTGGCGTAGCTCATCCCTTTGTGGCAGAAAATTATGACAATCTAGGTCAAATCTACTTGAGTCAAAATGACTTAGTAAAAGCCATCGAGTATACTCGTAAATCTCTCGAAATTTTTCGTGGTTTATATGGAGAAAATCATCCGGACGTTGCTATTGCTTATAGTAACTTAGGGAGCATCTACCAAGAGCAAGAAAATTTAAATGAGGCAGCCGAGTGTGCCAAAAAAGCACTCAGCATTGACAGTAATCTTTTTGGAAAAGATAGCCTTCGGGTTGGAAAACGTTACAACAACCTGGCAGTGACTTACGATGCTGCAGGAAAGTTAGATATAGCAGTTAAGATTGCTAGCAAGGCACTCAAAATTTATGAAAAACATTATGAAAATCATAATATACATAATGAGGATATGGTATTAACTGCCTTCAACCTTGCAATGACTTATAAAAAACAAGAAGACTGGGTACGAGCAACTGAGTGTATCAAAAAGGCCCTCAAAATTAATGTTGAGTTGTTTGGTAAAGACCATCTTTTAACTGTAATAGGATACGAAATTTTAGGGGAAATTTATCAAGTTCAAGGAAAAGGAGAAGAAGCAACCAAATATAATGAGAAAGCTTCTAAAGCTATCCTTAGGATGTTTGATAGTCAGTATATACATGTAAAAGCAATCAATGCAACTCTGTAAAGACGTATATCAATATTCCCAAAATGTTTTGGAAAAACGGCTGGCAATCAAGTTGTTCCTGCATTAGGCTAGCTTAATCCCGATAAAACATGCTAAAATAGATACTTAACATTATTTTGTATATCTTAAAAAAAGTGAGGCTATATTGGCGTGTTGAATGCCATGCAAATGCTTGAGTATAATAATGAGATAATTAAACCAAAAAAGTAAAGCAATCGTACTGTTTTTTGCCGTACAGACAAGTTATACCATTTAAGAAAACTACATCTGCGTCGTCTAAAAAGGAAATTAATCTTTAAAGCTGATTTTCTTCATCCAAACAGTTTTCTATTAAGTATATGATTGCATAAAGGGCTTTTCCAAAGTATATTGGATATTGGAAGGTAAATGAAAATCTATTGACGACAATGCATATTTGTATTGAGTTAAATCAAACTAACTAAGGTAAAAGGCAGCTAACATAATGATTTCAGAAAATTTACCCATTAAATCTCGAATATTTCCTGAACCAAAGGCGAAACAAAAAACTTCCCATTCTTTAGACAATTTGATCCCATATGGAAAACTAGACTTAAAAATATGCGCAGAACTTGGATTGCAGGATTTATGCAATTTAAGATTAGTTTGTAAAGAATGGAAGCAAATTGCTCAGGCGACTGATTCATGGAAGATATTTTGCTCAACAAATTTTAGATTTAAGCTTTCCGAGGAAAAGCAGCACGCTAGTGTTGCCTGTAAAAACGAAATCCCTAAAAGTTTCAGTTCCCTGGTTTCTCTCTCGCCTGAAATGTGTAAACAAACCATTCTTTCTTTTGATCATCTAGTACATGATGAAATAAGAAAACTTCTAGAAAAAGATGCTCTTTTATCAAAAGGCAACATTGAAAAAGCAGAAAAAGCCTACACACAAGCTTTGAAACTTGCTGTTGAAAAAGAAGATGCTGTTCAAGAAAGCTTTTGCATAGAAAAGCTAGGCGATATTTATGTGATAAAAGAAACTCAAGAAACACTTCTTCAAGCTGCAGGTCTTTACAATCATGCTTTACGCCGGTCTTCTGCAGGTCACCAAGAAGAGATTAGAGAAAAACTATTAAAAGTTGAGAATTTACTAGCCAAACTGTGCGGGGGAAAGCCTTTAACCCCTAAATTAATGATTAAGCAATTCCAAGATAACCGGCTAAAATTAAAGGATTTTAGAAGCGAGATAGAGAAACAAACTCGCAATTTATCAGAAAATCCTTCCGTTCAAGAAGTGAATGAGCTCTACAGCAAGATCGCTCAGGATATAAAGGCCTTTTTTAGCTTACTAGTTAACCAAGCGCTTGATGTTTTAGGCCCGGCACCTTGCGAATATGCCATGATAGGCTTTGGCTCTTTGGCTAGAGAAGAGATGACACCTTATTCCGATTTAGAATTTGGTATTCTTATAAAAGAAGGTAACGACGTAAATAAAAAGTATTTTAGGAATCTTACTAATCTAATTCACTTTAAAGTCATTAATTTAGGAGAAACCATCCTTCCTGCTTTAAACATTCCCTGCCTAAAAGCTATAGATTTTTTTGATGGCATAACTCCAAGAGGTTTTGCCTTTGATGGGGCGGGCGTAGAAGGAAAAGGCTGTAAAACTCCTTTGGGCAATGGTAAGACATTCGAACTTATTCAAACTCCTGAAAAGATGGCTCAATATATAGCTAAAGATGAAAAAGGCCAGTGGTGGCATGAAAAAGAGACTCATCTTCCTATGGAACTTCTAAATTTTACGCATTTGTTAGGCAATCTGGAGTTAACCCATGGATATGGACAAAAAATTCAAGAATTGCTCGATAACCCTTATAAAAGAGGTTTTAATCTCCGTCAATATTTAGCCAAGCAACACCTAGTTCAAGAGGATATGAAGGCTTTCGATCCAGGAATGCGTGACATAGAAAAACATGGAATGCTTATTAAAGTTAAAAATGATCTCTATCGTTTTCCTCATCTGGCATTGGATAGGCTAGCCCTCCTTAAAGAAATAAAAGCATCAGATACTTTTACTAGAATTGACCAATTAAATAAGCAAGAAACTATGAGGGACAGCGCAGCTGAAAAACTAAAGGAGTGGATGAGTATAGTACTATTTATGCGCCTTAAAACCTACTCGCATTATCAAGCACAACAAGAGATGATGAACCCTCTAATTAAACCCTTCGGATTCGAAGATCCAAAACTTATCGAAAAGCAGTTTGCTTTAGATCATGAAGCTTTAGAAAAAATAGAGAGTATTTATCGTATCTTTATTCCTTTTTATCAAGCAGTGCAAGATTTTTTAGCAGGCAATGAAAATAGTCTCAATTCTTCTGATTTGGAAGATAACTCTTTAGAAAATCAAGGTGCTATAGCCCTAAGGCTTTTCCAACATAAAAAAGCAAAAAAATACTATCTTCTAGCAAAAGAAGCAAATCCACAGAGTTCAAACGTTTTAAGTACTCTTGGAATCATTTATCGAGAACAAGGCAAGTTAAAAATAGCGGCAGAGTATAGCAAAAAAGCTCTTGATATTGACCTTAAATTTTTTAGAGAAAATCATCCTGATGTGGCAATCGATTACAATAACTTAAGCCAAGTCTATCAAGAACAAGGCAAGTTAGAGAAAGCAGCTAAGCATACCAAAAAAGCGCTTGATATTGATCTTAAACTTTTTGGAGAAAATCATCCTACCGTGGCAAGGGAACTTAACAACTTAGGAATCATTTACCAAGAGCAAGGAAATATAAAAGAGGCAATTGAGTATAGCGAGAAAGCGCTTAATATTAGCCTTAAGCTATTTGGTGAAAATCACCATATGGTGACGACTCATTATAACAATCTAGGAACAATTTATCATAGGCAAAGGGATTTAGAAAAGGCAATTGAGTATAGCAAAAAAGCGCTTATTATTGATCTTAAGCTTTACGGTGATAATCATTCTAGCATAGCAAGAGATTGCAGCAATCTGGGACTAAGTTACCGAGAGCAAAACAATTTAAAAAAGGCGTTTAAATATGTCAAGAGAGCTCTCGCCATTGAACTTAAACTTTTTGGTGAAGATTATCCTACGGTGGCAACTTATTACAACAATTTAGGAACAATCTACCAAAAACAAGGCGATTTAGATAAAGCAGCTGAGTATGGCAACAAAGCACTCGCTATTGACCTTAAGCTTTATGGGGAAAATCATTCCGCTGTGGCAAGAGATTACAACAACTTAGGAGCAATCTACAAAAACCAAAGAGATTTTGAAAAGGCATTTGAGTGCATTCAGAAAGCACTTGCCATTGATATTAAGCTTTACGGAGAAAATCATCCTGATGTGGCAGGAGATTATCGCAACCTAGGAGCGATTTACCAAGATCAGGGGAACTTAGCGCAGGCTGCTGTGTATACCGAGAAAGCTCTCGCTATTGATCTTAAGTTTTATAAAGAAAATCATTCCGATGTGGCAAGAGATTATCGCAGCCTAGGAGCAATTTACCTAGAACAGGAGAACTTAGTGCAGGCTGCTGTGTATACCGAAAAAGCTCTCGCTATTGATCTTAAGTTTTATAAAGAAAATCATCCCGATGTGGCAAGAGATTATCGCAACCTAGGAGCAATTTACCAAGATCAGGGAGCTTTAGATAAAGCTCTTCAATATACAAAGAAATTGATTGAAATAAGCCTTAAAGTTCATGGTGCGGATTCTCAATATGTGTTAAAAGGTTTCAATGATCTAGGGATAATTTACCACAGGCAAGGAAATTTAGAGGAAGCAGCTAAGTGCATAAATCAAGCGCTCAAAATTAATATTAAGCTATGGGGTGAAAATAATCTTACTGTAGTGCTTCTTTACCGCAAGCTGGTACAAATCTGCAAAGAACAAGGAAATTTAAAAAAGGCAGCTGAATATGCAAAAAAAGCGCTAGGCATTAAACTTAAGCTATAGTGGAAAAATCATAACCATGCGCATTCAAATCTTTTAAAAAAAGAAAATGAGCGTTGCTAGCCAGAAAAAATAGGTCATATTCCAATAGTTTAGATAATGCACCTTAGATGAATCGAGAGGCTTCTGTTCGATTCTAAAAGAGGGTAGGAGTGAAGTTCTCCTGCTCTACTCATTTTTCATCTCATTTGAGGAAAAAGCTTATAGATCGTGGTGTAGATCTAGTGAAAGGCATAAGATCGAACAGAAAACAAATCACTTTAAAATTTAGAAAAGGTTTGCTATGGAAAAATATTTTTGGCAATAAACTTCTAATTGTCCCGAAGAGCCTCTAATAATACAAAAAGTTGGAGATAAGCGTACCATCTTTTCCACGTAACCCTCTTGGTATCCTATCCACGTTTTTGCCAATTCTTTTTCTACCCATGTAATTAGCTCAGGCAATCGATAATAAATAGAGGGCTTATAAAAATAAGAGAGAGCCTTAGATATTATTTCCTTATATTCCTGAATGCTGTGGTTATCGCAAGCATAGATTTCTTCCTCAATTTCTTGTAGGAATAAAGAATTACAATCTTTACTATTAAAAAAGAGGGTTTGCAGAAAGTTAACTACGCTTATACCCATCGCTTTGTTTACGCTGATACGTTGCATGCGTTCGATAAGTTCATGGCGAGTGGCTATGCCGCCACGACGGCGAATCCAGGGTTTAAAAAATACATTAAAAATCAGCTGCATATCCTCAAAGACCCTCTGTTTTTGCAGAGGAGTAGCCATTTTACTTACCACTTCTTGGGTCCAGTCTTGCTTTTTTTCTAAACTCAATTGACGCAGTTCTACTTTTTCGCTAGGGGAGAGGACAAAAAGCTCGGTTAAATTATAGGGTTCCAAAAGTGCATAAGCTTTTTTCCGTTCTTGCGTAGCGACTAGACTTTGCAGCCAAGCTAAAAAATCTACTTTTTTGCATTTGCCAAGCGCGCGACTTTCTAGGTAATTGTTTAACTTGCAATTAATTTCTTCAACATGTCCTTGGCCTATTCCACGTAAAAAAACAAGGTCATCTATAGAAGCTTTTGTTAGATCCCCTATTGTTTTTTTACCATTTTCAAGAAGAGCTTTTTCAATATATTTAGATAATTCTAAAACTTGGATGGGAACTTTTGTGGTGAAAGAGGGTATCCAGCCTCTAAACTCTTCTCCTAGGTCTAATTCATCTTCCTCACATGTGAAAAGTTCTTTTTTGCTTTTTAAGGGAGGAGAGACCTTTGGAGAAAGCGTTTCTATACGCCTTATTGATTTGATATCGACATTTTCTAAGGCATAAATATTTTCTAGGCCATGGCTATAAGAAGTTTTATAGGTTTCTTCAAAAGACTGCAAGGTGGCAGAAGAAGAATCGGTAGAGCGCTTCCGATGCCCTGTTGAAGGGGATAGGTGTGTCTCCTGCTTAAATTCTAATACTGCCATACTCTTACTCAACTATTTTTCATCCAGATGTTAAGGGATTAAGAATTAAGCTCCAAGTAAAAAGAAATTAAAGTTCACTTGAAGTAAATTTTTTTAGAAATTCTCGATGTAAATCTACATCATTCCAGGCAGATTTCTTCTCACCCTTGATCGTTTCTCTGTCATAGCCTGTACCAATTTTTATAACGTGGATATAGGGTAAGGTAATTCTAAAAAAGAATCTCCACGTTTTATAAGCGAGTAGATAATCATTATCTTTACAATGAAGAATACGATTGTTAGAAGAAGGGTAGGGATGTGTTGCTAGTCTAAAATTAATTTCTTCTTGAAAGTTAAAGCTACAACGGTTGTTTAGATAGCTTACTTGCGCAAGGGCTTCTTCCTCCCATATAATTGGATAAGAGCTTTTTTTCTTGCAAGACTCAAGCCACCCTTGCCGGGTATCTGTCCAAGCATCTACATATTCAATATAAGGTTTGATGTCTAAAATAGGCGTGCCATCTAGCAAATCATGCTTAACGACATCTATCTCAAGTTGACTTACCCCAGTAATTTCCAAGCAGCTTAACCCTAAAGGATTAGGTCGATGAGGAGAGCGAGTAGCAAAAAGCCCGCGCTTAGGAGGGCCGTGGGGCGTTAAAACTTTTGGCTTCCAATGGTGATTACGATGAAACCAGAAAATGACCCATATCTTATTAAAGCCCGCTAAATCATGTAAAGCCTGCTCAAAATTTTGGTGCCTGTTTAAGATTATTTTTCCTTTATTATTTTTAAATAGACCTGCTTGCTTGGGCAAGGAGTAGCGTTCTTTTTCTGAAGTGTAAAAATAACCGATAGGGCTACATGATAAGGATGTTGATTGCATATATTCTTGAGTTTGGATATATCATTAGAGTCTAATTTTACTTAATACTAGGAGATATTCCAATGAAAATGATTAGATATGTAACAGTTGTATGCCTCCCTTTAACTTTAGCGTTTTCCCTTATCGCTTGCAAGAAGGAGCCAAGAGTAGAATCACACCATGCAGACAACCAAGCAAAAGAAGCAGAAAGAAGCCGAGAAAAGATTCAATATTCTTTGAAAGCTGATGGACGTCTATGGAAATTAGCTACTGAGGATACTCAAGAGCAAATGAAAATTACCCAATACATTCTTGAAAATGAGCAGCCCGAGAATGCAACCGAGCTATTTTCTGTGACTGAAATGACTGATATCGATATTACTCCTGCTGAATATTTCTCTCAGTTCATCACGCAGCTACAAAGACGTTATGCGAATGCAAAAGTAGAATCTAAAGTGAGTGTGCAAAAAATAAATAGCCTTTTAGGGGAATGGTGGATTAATGGAAATTCTCCCGATAATACTCAACATGAGTGGATTCGCATCATTAAGAAAGGCAACGAAATTGCGGTTCTTCGCTACAGCACCATACACACAGAAGATTTAGAGCATGCACGTAAAATATGGGAAGCTATTTTGACTGAAGCTAAATTCGAATAATTGTAAATTAGGAGCAAGTTTGCAGCTTCTTTAGCTGAGAAGTTAAAAATTACTTAACAAGCTTATTTCGATGAGATCTACTCAATTTTGTTAAGCTAAAGGTGGCAAGCTTGCTTTTTATACCTTACATTCTCCCATGGGCATCTCTTTGTAGACTTCTTCTGGCGAGTTCTTTATAATAATTTTCCTATGAAATATAGTCATTTAAAAGCTTTTGAAAAACATCTTGAGAGTGCAGCGCCCCTACACTTTGCCCCTGTCTATACGATTATTTGTAAAGATGAGTTTAATAGAAAAATAGCTTATGAAAGACTTATTTCTCATCTTTTAGGAGAACAAATCTCTAATCCCATGGCTCTTTGCATTTATAGCGAAGAAAAAGTAGACATAAGCAAGGTTATGGCTGAATTACAATCTTTAGATTCTTTTGTTTCTAAAAGAGTAGTGGTGATCCACCATGCTGAGAGCCTTTTAAAAGCGGCAACAGAAAAGTTGCTGGCTTATTATGAAAATCCTAACAAGCATGTTTATCTTGTTTTAACAGCAGCCTCCTTAAATGCCTCTACGAATTTTTATAAGAAAAGTGAATGGGTAGGGATCATTTTAGAAATAGCGGAAGAAAAGCCCTGGGAAAAAGAAAAGTCTTTAAAAGAGTGGATGGATCAAACGATTAATCACTATGGAAAACAGATCAACCCTTCTGCTAGTCAGGCGCTTTTAAAGCAAATGGGTACCGAACAGGCAATTTTAAGCCAAGAGATAGAAAAATTAGTCTGCTATGTGGGCGAAAAGCGTCAGATCTCATTGGAAGATGTAAAAGCAGTTTGCATTTCTGTAAATACGGAAACGATTTGGCAACTAGGTGAGGCACTTTTTCGCCGAGATGCCTCTACTGCTTTACGTATTGCTATAGCTTTGCTTCAAGAGGGTACTCCTTTGCTCATCTTGCTAAGGCAAATTCGTAGCCAATTTCAAACTGATTTTCAAGTATGCACCATTCTAGCCCAGGGGGGGACTGGAGCAGAAGTGTCTAAACAATTTGGCTATATGAAAGGGCAAATTTTGGAAAGACATATCCAGCTGGCTAGAAATTATGGGATGGCTCGTTTTCGCAAAGGAATGATTTTAATAGATGAGGCTGAAACGGCAGCCAAAAACAGCTCAACAGATTATTCTTATCTGATCGAGCGTCTTATTGCAAAACTTATTATTTAAGGTTAACAACTATGAATAAACCCGCTTTATTACTTTTACCTAATCTTTTAGGGGAGCATCGCTATCATGAAATCTTCTTGCCCAATAGCGTAGATAAAGCTGTTTCTACCCTTGATGGATTGATTTGTGAAAGTGAAAAGGCGGGGCGTCGTTATCTGAGTCGTTTCAAAACTAAAAAAGCAACCTCTGAGATGCCGCTAGCTATTTATAATGAGCATACTCCTCAAGAGGATATCGACTTTTTATTAGAGCCTATTCGTAAGGGTGAGCGCTGGGGTTTAATATCTGATGCAGGTTTGCCTTGTGTAGCCGATCCTGGCTCTAAGCTTGTACGTCGTGCGCGCCAATCGGGTATAGCCGTGCAAGTCTTTAATGGCCCTTCTTCTATTCTCCTAGCCCTTATGCACTCTGGATTTTCAGGACAACGCTTTGCTTTCCACGGTTATTTAAAAGCGGATGAAGCAGGCCGCCTGAAAGATATTAAACGATTAGAAACTTTAGCGCGTACAGACCAGGTTACTCAGATTTTTATGGAAGCTCCTTACCGCAATATGCATATGCTTCAAGGTTTATTAAATACATTAGCAGAAGATACATGGCTTTGCACCGCTTGGGAGTTGACTATGCCTGAGCAAGGGGTTGTTTCAGAGCCTGTGCATAGGTGGAAAAAGATGCCTCTACCCAACATAGAGAAAAAAGCGGCCATCTTTTTGATTAGCTGTCGCTAGAATTTATAAGAAGCTTAGATGAGCTCGGTTGCTACCGTATCATAAAAAAGAACGCCTTGCTGGGAAAGGCTTATCCTATTTGATTCTTTATGAATAAATCCTTGCTCTTCTAAGTCGGTAAGATTTTGTAATGTCTCCTGGCTAAGTGCACCATGTGTTTGTTGAAAAGCTTTTAAATCAATTCCTTCTCTCATTCTTAGGCGAATCGTTAATAGTTCTCTTTGGCTTGCCTCAGGATCTAGCTGTTCTTCAAAATCAAGAGGAAAATTCTCATTACTCAATAGATAAGCATAACGCTTAAGATGAGCAATGTTGCGAAAACGTTTGCCTTTCCAATAGCTAAATGCTGAGGGACCAAATCCTAAAAAAGGACGACCTGCCCAGTAGCCTGTGTTATGCTTAGACTGAAAGCCCTCTTGAGCAAAAGCTGATATTTCATATTGCTTTAATTGGCAGCTATTTAGCATTGCTTGAGCCATCTCATACATTTGTAAACTTAAGTCAGGATCTGGCAAAGTTTTCAGTAAAAGATTACGATATTTAAAAAAGGTAGTATGAGGTTCAATAGTTAAATTATAAAGCGATAGATGTTTGATGGGTAATTGGCTTACTTGCAAAAGCGTTTCTTTCCAAATAGCTAGAGTTTGGTTAGGAAGGTCGTACATGAGATCGATGGTAAGATTTTTTATTCCAGCTTCATAGGAGGTCCAAACTGCTTCGATAGCCTTTTCTGCGCTATGTTGTCTTTCTAGCTTTTCTAATAGAGTATTGCTGAGTGTTTGTATGCCTATGCTCACCCGATTGACACCGGCTAGCGCATAAGCTTGCATAAGAGAAAAAGTAATAGTTTCTGGATTGGCTTCGAGGGTAACCTCAGTGGTTAAAGGATCAAAGTTTACATCGCGTTTGATCCATTCAATAATTTCACTTAGATACTCTACTCCTAATAAAGAAGGCGTACCCCCACCAAAATAAATGCTAACAATTTCTTTATCGATAAGATCAGGAAGGCGTAACGACCATTCCTTAGCCAAAGCTTGCATGAAAATATCTTTTAGCTCTTGGCGATTAGGTAACACATAAAAGTGGCAATAGCCACATTTATGTGTACAGAAAGGTATATGAAAATAAAGACTAATAGGCTCTTTAGGGGGCGGCATTTAAATTGAATATCTTAATTTTTAACAAAGGAGGAGGCTCTTTATTCACTCTACCATTCATCTGCATCAGGGTCTATGATTCCTCCGCGGCGCCATCGATTGCGATCGCTGAAATAAGATTCTTCTTCTTCCTCTTCTTCAGCATTTTCATCGCGTGTAGCTCCCTCTTCATCTTCAGTTTCATCCTTTTCCTCAATCACAGAGCTTTCTACATCAATGGCATCAGTCTCCATGTCAAAAGCTGTATCGCCTATGCCTGCCCCTGTATCTCCCATATCTATGTCAGGGATAGTTGGCATTTCGGTGTAGCCTGCTCGGGCTGTAGGGCGTTTAGGAGCTATATATTCTTCCGCTTCGCCACTTTCTTTTAGAAACTTAAGCCTTTCTTTTTCTTCTTCAATCTTAGTCTGAATAGCGCGTATTTCTTCCTTATGTTTATCCATATCCTTTTTAGGAACGAGGCCGAGCTTAAGCCATTGTTCAAGATCGTTAAGTTCTACTTCAAGTTTTTTTAATCTTTCACTTTTAATATGTTTCATGGGGTTCCTATAAGCTAACCTATTGTTGGGGGATTTGTGTAGGCTTTTGGTTGCATGCTAAAATTTTAACAAATCATTTTATTTCCGTTCAAAAGATTTTACCTGTACAGCTTTTAAATGAAAATAGCCAGCAACTATTAAAAAAAATAGTTCCGCTAAAATAAACAGATAATAATAAATTTCTCCCCCTGCTCCAAATCCATAGCTATGTAATCCTGTACCTAAGATGTAGTTCACTCCATACCATGTAAAGCTAATAGCTAGCAAGCCTAATATCGACCCCATTGCTAATCCAAAGAAATAGATATGCTTAAAGGTGTAGGCATGGATGAAGATAAGATAAATGCAGCTAGAGATAAAGGCCCATGATTCTTTAGGATCCCAATCCCAAAAGCGGCCCCAACTTTGAGCTGCCCAAATCCCTCCTAATAGAGTACCTGGAATAAGAAGAATAACTCCTACATAGACCGCTTGCAAAATTGTTTGGCCTAATTCACGCATCTCGGACGTTTCCTGTTTATGAATTAAATATTGACAAAGGTAGATCTGTCCTAAAACGCCTGCTAAGGCAAAGACTCCGTAGCTGCCTACTACCATTAAAACATGAATAATTAACCAATAGTGAGAATCTAAAACAGCTTGAACATTTTCTAAGCTGCTTCCTAAGCTCGTCACTTTAATCATAATAATTAAAGCTAACGCTACGATAGATGCGCTTAACATAATGAATGAATTTTTCATTTTCCTTGCAAGCGCAAGGCTTGCCAATACAGCGATCCATGGTACATAAATCACGGTTTCAAACATATTGGATACCGGAGGACGCTCTAAAATAAGACAGCGAAGAACTAAAATTAGAGTATTTAAACAAAATGCTAGGAAGATACAGCAAGAACCAATTTTATTAAATTTTTGCTTTTTCTGGCTAAGTCCAATGGAGAATAGGATAATGGCTAAGCTGTAGAGAGCGATAGTGGCTTCGATTAAAGGTAATTGATAATACCAATGCTCCATTCTTAACTTTTTGATAGAAGGATAGGTAAGAGATTTCCCCCAAGCCTTTTGAACAGGCTGTCCGATTAAAGGATGATAATTATCCATCAGTAGATTAGCTAGCTGCTGCTTATATTCTTTATTGTTATAATCCTTGATAAGCTTATAGTAAAGGTCGCGTAGCTGCTCAAACTGTTCATTAGGATAAAGAGTAAAATTGGAAATAGGCTCTAATAGATTTTTTTCTACATTGTAGTGATGCATGGTAAGAGCATTAAGAGAATACCATTCCCCATCTTTTGCGGGCAAAACCTTGAGGATTGTGCCCGCATAAGCTAGCCTTTGGCTTAAAGGATATTCTTGCTCAAGAAATTCTGCGATTTGATAGGGGGCTAAGTTTTTTGCTGTTAAGTGCCGATAAAGGGCTTGATACTCCTTATCTCCCTCGGCATAAGGACCTTTCAGATAGGAAAACTGTTTTAAAGCTTGTAAAATTCTTAAAATTTCTTCATTAAGATGGCGATGTTTTTTAACATGGTCAGAAGTAAGCTCCTCACTGGGATCGGAAGTCATAAATCCGGGCTTAAGGTATTGCCAAGGAGGGTTTTTAGGATGGGCGGTAATAAAAACTTGACCTTTTTTGAAGATCGCCCAGAGCCCAGAAGATAGATGACTTAACTCCATTTTTTCTCTATTGGCGTAGTTAGGAGCTTCAAAATAAGCCTTAAGGAAATGGTAGGTCACTAATTCTTTAATCAAGGCAAGATTAGTTTTTTTGCGCTCATAAATCGCTTGATGAAGCTGTTGATAGGTAAAATAATTATCTTTCACGGGAAGGTCTAATAATTGTTTCAAGCGGGCCGAGTAAATCCAAAAAAGGGGAGTGTCATCCCAGTGATAATGAGCCTGAAATTGAAGATGCCAAAGAAGAGATAAGGCTGAAGGCCCAATCCTATGGAAAGCTTGATAATGCTGTGACTTGATAGATTGTCGATGATAATAGCCTTCAAGCCATAAGCGAGCTGTTACCTCCAAAGGTCTAAACCGGCCTTTAAAAGAGGTAGGCACCTCCTTCAAAGCTAGTTCGCTTAGCTCATAACTATTCAATGAAGAGGAAGGAATCAAAATTATTAGTAATAATAAAAATAATAAAAGATAAAAAAAAGTTTTCAGCCAACCTAAATAAATTTTGCACGCCTTATCCATTTACTTAACCTATAAGTCCTACTGTTTTTCGCTATCTTATTGAAAATAATCTTTTGCAGCAAATAGATGATGAGTTTATCCTTTAAAGGAAAAGCTTGGCTTAAAGCAAGTTATACAGTGTTCTAAGATAAGATTTAAAATGTAATTAACAATTTTTAATTAATTAACTGTAATAGTTCTTTATTATAAATATTAAATATGTTATTGTATAAATTTAAATTTGGACACAATATGGCAGCAAGAAATATAAATGAATTGGGTTCACGTGCTTTTCATATTTATGAAGGACCTACCCATCAGGCGGATAAAAGAGAAAAAATAGGAAATTTATTTTATTTTTTTGCTAATGTAGCTTTTGGTAAGAAAATAATCTTTCAAAAAGATGGGTATTCGGTAAAAGTTAGGAGCCTTGCTCTACGCATTTTAGCAGGCATGGCTGCTATTGTTTGCTTTAAGCTTACCATCATAGGTAGGATTTTGATTGCAAGCTCAGCCTCCCATCGCTTAGCATTCGATGCTCTTGTAAACATGCATTGCTCTTCTGCAAATAGCCTTTTACCTTCTAACCATAATAGCTCCGTTGATTCCTATGTAAGGCGGTCTTATGCAAATACCGTTATCAAGGCTAGTCCACAAAAAGGCTTTGAAGGTTTAAAAAAGGTAAAGAGGCTTCCTCTTAACAACTCTAGCTCGCTCAAGCCAAAATCGGCAGTTCTGAATGCTCCTTTTGTTGTAACCCCTAAGATTTTATCTAGCGTTAAGCTAAAGCCTATTCAACCAGGTCTTCCTCATGCTTCAGCTAAAGCAAATGTAAACACTAGCCTGAGCCCTTTGCAAGCCACAGCTAAGCAGATAACTAAGAGCAGCAGCCCTATCTCCAGTTTATCAGTACCGTACCAAGAAACTCTAATGAGGGCTCATTTGGATGTGGCAAGCTCAGAATCAAGCCAGCAAGATTTAGTGGCTCATAAATCGATGAGTATGCCAGATCTTTTGTTAAATATGACGGGTGCATTTTGGTGCAAGCTTTCGCAGCTTAAGGAGAAAAATACTTCATCCGCAGGGGAAGAAAAATCTCCTATTGAGGAAAGTGAATGGGAGCTAAGCGATGATGATCAAAATGGCCAATTTGATTATACCGAGCTCGACCGGGAATTTTTAAATAAAAATCGCTCTTATGACCCATCTGGTAGCATGAGGAGTGCTACAAGTAAGAATTCTTATAGCGCTTTAGGAAAAAAAGAAAAAACTTCAGAGGAAGACCAATTAGAAAAGGCCTCATGTCAAGAGTTATTAACGAGCAGCTTAAATAGCTTACGCCTAGCTATAGCACAAGATGAAAGCGATAGTGAAGAGGAAAGCTTAGACTTTGCCTTTTAGAAATGATTGGATAAAAACTATCCCGCTGTTCTTTAAGATTTATCGGTTAATACCTCCCGTGTTTTATAAATACCCTAGGTATTCTTTATTATTTATTCTAGATTTTTTGTTAAGGCTTTGCTTATCTGTCAAGCCATAGGAAATCAATTTCCGCCTCGTTTCTCTACCTCTTATCTCTATAAACTTCTAAACAGGCTTTTTAAAGTTGTAATTGTAAACTATTTGGGTATTTATTAATATGCACGTTGGTATTCAAATTTTTGCATAAAGGTGTCATATGGCTACACGTGTTACTAAACTTAAGTTTTTTTCTATAGATGCCTCTCCCGCTAATTGGGCTCTCCATAAAGCTGTTTTAAGTGAAACAGGTAGATGTCGTTTAGCTGCGCGTGGTTGGGTGTTTGTGTCAACAATATCTTGTGTGCCTTCTGCAGGCCAACAACTAGCTAATCTTATTATCAAAATGGCTGCTGCTACCTATATCACTACCTTAGGTCAAATACCTGCTTTGAAAAAAAGAAGTTGGAGTAAGCTTGAAAGCTATAACCTCATCTCTGAAAATCTTTCCAAAAGCTGGGTGAATGTTGCTTTGCATGCCTATAAATTTGTAATGTTTTTAACTATTTCTCCTATTTGTTGTTTAATAACTGGTATCGTTTCGCCTAAAACCTGCAAAGATATTCATGATAAATTGCACCTTACAGGTCCGCAGCAAGCCCAAGTTGGCTTAAATGAATCACCTTCTGACCCTACCTCTTTACCATCTTCTCAAGCAGTTGAATCTTTGCCTGCTGCTAAAAAAGCTGCGCTATCTACAGATACGCAATCTCGTCCTCTACCTGCCATTCCTAGTAATGGAGTGCCTCCACCCCCACCACTCCCACCTAATAGCTTCATCAATCCCTCAAACATAGAAGAGGAGAAGGATGTCGAAGATTTGCTAGACCTTATTTTAGCGATGAAGTTAAAAAGTGTAACTCCCCAAGAAGCTGAAGAGCATTCCGAAGCTGAAAACGATATCTTACTACAAACATTCGGAAGTGCCTTTAACCAAATGGCTAATAAGCTAAGTAACGAGCCAGGATCAACAAATAGCTCGGCACGTAACTCGGTAAACTTGGATGAATGGCGGGATAGCCCCAGTCATTCTGCACGTAACTCAACCATGTACGCACAAGAGCCACTCTTAATAGGGATAGAACGAGAAAAGCTAGTGGAGGAAGAGCTCGTACAAAGGTTAGAGGCAGTCAAAAATGACGATGAGCATGTAGAAAGCCAGGTCCAGCTTCCTGCTCAAGGTGACATTAAAAAAGAAGCGCAGACTTTGGAAGACAAGAGAGAAAAAGATAATGAGCAAGAGAAAACTTTATCGATGGAAGATATTCATCAGAAGATAAAGAGAAGACGCCGTGCGCTTGAGACTTTTAATACGCTAACGGCAGCTCAGCAATCTCTTATCCGTACTAAA
The DNA here is from genome assembly GCF_018342435.1 of Neochlamydia sp. AcF65. Lineage (NCBI taxonomy): Bacteria > Pseudomonadati > Chlamydiota > Chlamydiia > Parachlamydiales > Parachlamydiaceae > Neochlamydia > Neochlamydia sp. AcF65. The sequence continues at coordinate 7,890 of NZ_JAEMUE010000048.1, read as the reverse complement.
CTTAACCCTAATCAGAAAAATATTCTTAACAAACTAGTTGAATTGCCACCTGAACCCAAAGCTGAACCTCAGCATGGAAGCACAGCCAACAAATCAGCAAAGGTGGCTGCGGAAACTAATAACTCAGCTGCTTCTAAAAGCAACAAAAGGCGAAGAAGAAGGAATGCTGCTAGAAAAAATGTTAAGCCTTCTTAGGGCTTTACATGGAGGCAGGGTGGTAGCAGAAGTATTAAATCACAAAAGCTTATTTAATAACTTCTTCGCTTCACCTCCCTCTATGTTTATAAAAATCAATGTTGTATGCGCATGCCTAAGCTGAAAAATATATTAAAGTGTTTAGGTTTTTATAGATTAACTATAGACTTTTTGAGCGGGTTTTTAAGTGGCTCTTAAGCTTATAGAAAAAAAACCGGCCTTGACGATGAGGGAGCTGATAGGGTGTGTGAAACAAATGGCAGGCGCAACGATTGAATCCTGCAGACTCTTTTAACGTCTCTTGTAGGGTTGCATCCACCAAAGTAACCCAATTCCTAAACTTATCATCAGCACCCCGGGGTAGGTGAGCCAATATTTAGCAGGATCATAATTCACTAAAATCTGTGCATGTTGGACAGCCACTTCCGTAGGCGGGGAGAGATTGGCTAAGTAAAAACGATAGCCCTCAGGCGTTTGGTAGATATTATTCATGCTAAGGGTTTTTTCTATCCTAGTATTCCTTTTTAAATCATGGATAAAAATATCACTTTCATAGCTATAAGGCTGGGTGGTACCTGGATAATTGATTTGCCGAGCATCATGTAAACGTATTTTATAAGGAATATCCCTAAATAAAGGTTGAAAACGTATAAGATACTTCCCTTTCAAAACAGGCCAAAGAAGCTTCTTGCCGTATGGGTCATAGGTGAGAGTAATAAGCTCTTTATAAGTGCCTTCTTTTAACTCCAAGGTAAGCAAAGGCAGATTATGCTCCCATTTAGGCAAGGATTTAGCTTTGGTTTGCTTTAAAGTCAGAGGGCTCTTGAGTATCACCTCATCTGCGTTTAAACTAGCTGAAAGGACACTAGCCTCCTCGCTAGAAAGGCTTTTTGTAGCTAAAGGAGCATTGTAAAGTAAATGTGCGATGAGTTCTACTTTAGAGGGCGGGTAGCTAAAATTTTCTTCTTTATTCTGAATTTGATAGCTTATATAAGCTTTTTTTATCTCTTCCATAGCATAAGAGTTATCTGGCAGCACGTTGATCAATAGGGCTAATTGCTGGGCCCTTAGGGGTGCTAAGGGAGATAATATTTTTAGAACCTTATCAAAATATAAGCGGCTTGCATGGTAAGAACGAATGATCTGCAGAGAGTGCATAGGCTCACGTAGGTTAGATAAAGTGATACCGTACGCTTTTAAATAAGCTGACAGGGCTTTAGCAGAAAACGTAGCTGGCATCCTAGAAGGAGGTGGTAGCTGTGAAGCTACAGCAAATAATTGCTGCGCAAACAAAGAGATCATATGATCCATATTATTGTTATCTAATGACACAAACGGGAGTGCAAAAGGCCATTTTCTCTTTGTTAAAATTTGCGAAAAATTTTTTCCTTCCTCCAATTCTTTTTCAATTTCCTCCAGGAAAAGGCATAGCCATCCGCAGGCATACTGCTCTTGTTGTGGGAGAATGTTCCAGTTTAGCTTATGAAAAAGCCTCTCTAATGAAGGCGAATAAGGAGCTGTAAATAATAAAGAGGAGGAGTTTTCCCAAGCGTGGAGAAAATTTACTGTGGCCTCTGCAAACTCTTGATGAGACGCATCAGCGGCCTGCTTTAGCAATTGTAGGGGAGGAGAAAGAGTAGAATATTGTTCTATGCCTTGCCGTAACTTTATGGCAATCCGTAAGAGTTCTGCTTGCTCTTTATCTGTACGGCTGCAAGGAAAATCTTCAAAGGGGAACGACATTTGCACTTGATATCCTTCAAATCCATCCTCATAAGCGGTAATGGATGTAAGCTTTTCCTTTGTGCAAGATTGAGTATACACCTCGCCATGGGCATTAAAAAAGTAAAGATAATTATCTTCTTGCTCGTCTTGCATAATTAAGCAGGTGGGCTCTTTAAACAAATCAAGAGTAAAAGGCAGCTTCCCCCTATGAGGGCTAGAGATATTTTGATTAAGCAAACTATCGGGACCAGCAAGCCGGATCACCATTTTTTCATGGTTAATTTGCACCTGCAAAGTAGGTTGTGTCAGCTCATTCAATGTAGGGTCGTCCCAATCCAAAGCAAAAGAAAATTGAGCTGTATCTATCTCTAAAGGAGCTAACAAAAGTTTAGCTAAAGACTCTTCTACAAGGGTTTTTCCTCCTTCGGTTTCAGAAATCTTTACAGTTAAATTTTGCAGATAGAAATATTTAGCAGCCTCACTGATAAAAGGAGTTTTTAAGGCAATTAAGTTCCACGGCTGAGCATTTTCATGATGAAGATGAGCTTTAAAAGGGGGGAGAAGAGGCTTGTTATCCTGGAATTCTATTAAAGGAATGGGGGTTATACCTGTAATGATAGCTTGATTGCCTTTAACCCATGTTTCTTTATGCTCATAAGAATGAGGAGCATAATCAATCACCCTCATCTCTACATCCTCAAACTTCACCGGTTGGTGTATCAATTGATTTAAAGGATACTCTCTTTGAATCTTCTTATAAGCGTTTTCTATTCCCTTTTTCTCTAAATGGATAGCATAAGTATGCGGAAGAAAGATTTGGTGGCTAGCCCCCCCTTCTATAATACCCATACAGCCTTGAATACCATAATAATTGTTGATAATAAGACCGCTTAATAGCATGAGTAGTCCGCAGTGAGTTATCAAAAAGGGAATATGCCTAACACGAAAAGGCCATCTTCTTAAGGCGGAGACCAAAATATTAATAAAAAATCCTCCTGCTAGGCTACGAAATAGGGGATTGTGATAGGTAAGATAGGCAGAAGAAAGGTGAGACTGGCTTTGCGCTTCTAGAAGTGTTCCTAAAGCTGCTACAAGAATTGCTAGTGCCAGTAGCATGATGGCAAGTTGTATGCTTCCTAAAAAATGATAAAATTTTAAAAGATGTTTCATCATAAATCTTCAATAAGGTGGAAACTTCGAGCAAAAGCAATGATAGACTGCCGGTATCTTTGCATTAAGAATGGGGGGCCTATAGCTTTGATGGTTACATCGCTTCTCATTTGTCTATATTTTTTTAGAAGGTAAGGAGAGCCTGGGGCGACAAGGTGGTGATAATGTTCAGGAGCTAATTGTAAAATCCAAGCAAACATTGTTGTTTGGCTCCCCTTTATCTCTCCTGTAGCTTCAAACCAAAAGCCACAATACCCTCCAAAGGCTTGAGATGTTAGGGAGACAGTCTCGGGATCCAATGGATGAAGCTGCTTTTTCCAACGAGAAATATAGGTAAAAGGGGAGGGGCGTTGATAGATATTATCGGAGGGAAAATTATGGATAGTAATAGAAACTTTTTCATCCTGATGAACAATATAAAATTCTATAATTGCTTGCCTAGTATCAGCTCGAGGATCTAAAGGAGAAGGATGGTGTTGTATCCAATTAGCATCCACTTTTAAGCGGTAGATAATCGGTTTACTTTCAGAGGCTTCCTCACCACGTGCGGCAATTTCCACGTATTTTAAAGTAGCATTGGAAGAATCTTGAGTTGAACAGCTGCAGCTGATCCAAGTGAGCAATATAATTGTGAAGAATTTTATTCTCATCAAAAGCTTTTATAAATAAGGGATTTTTAATAAAATTAGAGGCCCATATAGCTAAAAAATTCTTTATCTGCCTAAAGTGCTAGACGTTTGTAACTTCTCTAAGTCTTAGTCTTTTTACCTAAATCAGACCTTGTTGCGTAAATGCTTTAATAGCTCCTCTAAAGATATATCACATAAGTTAGCACCCATTGTCTTGGGCATTCCAAGTTTTGTCCTCTTGTTCATAACCAAGGATTTGGCATATAATGCGCTTGTTGATAAGCTAATTTCCTAGAGCGAAACTATCCTCCAAAGCTTCTTTTAAAGTGGCACATCGCCGTTTCGGCAAACTATCTTCTGTGATAGCCGCAAAGCTTCTTCCAGAGCTGCCTGGTCTCCTCATCTTCTCCAAAGCCTTGAATGATTTTTAAAGCATTATTTTTTTTCATCAAAGGTTTGTCCGCCTCTTAGCTTAGCCTTCCTTCTCTTTTTGGAGGTACCAAAGGATCTATATCCCGCACATAAGATGATCGACACGAAGCTTGTCTATCATAAGCGCCATCTCTATAAGCAGTTTGTACACTCTTTGGTAGCTCAAAGATCATTTGGCTTGCCACTGAATCACCGACTTTATTGCTCTTTATTAATTCTCTTAAAATAATCTTATGCGAATCTGGGCAAATGGCTAGATGAATCTTTCTGCAAATTCTTCGCTTGGCTTTGCCATGCTGGTGCGCTTTCCACTCTCTTTCGCTATAGACCTTTACTCCAGAGGAATTAAAGACTATGTCTGTTGGACGCTTTAAGGCTTAACTTTTTAAGCCCTTGCCTAAGCTTCTTAGCACGCCTGCAAATGCGTGTATAACAAGGAATAGGCAAACCCAAAGCCAGCAAAGTAATCAGCGATAACAAAAATCCTCGCAAGGCTTAGGAGGGGCAAATGATAAACCGCTCCAATCAACAGCGTGCATAGGATAGCATCAGCAGAGTAAATTCTTGGGCGTCCCTTCTTACCCATGCTTTTATTTTCCCTCCATCCTTTAATGGTTTCACCCGAAAGCTATAAAGTTATGCTTTCTCTTTGCACTAAAGCTTTGTTATACTCGGGCCCATTACGTAGGCGGTAGTTAAGCTTTTTTCCATAGCTTGCCTATATTTTTGTTTTTGTAAACTAATTTTATAGCTCTTAAGAGTGAAAGAGCAATCTTATCGCCTACACTTCTTATCATTTACGCAACAACACCACTTTAAGGCGAAAATGCTTTAAATCATGTTGGATTATATAGTAGGAGATAACGCTCTCTATACGCCAACTACCTCACAAGTCTTTAAAAGAGAACAAAGCTTATTTGCCACGCGTGTGTCTATGCAAATCAAAGAGGTCAAAGAACTCATATTTGAAGCGCCTTACGACAAAACTGTAGAGATACGAGCTTTTAAGGCTACCCCTTTGCTATGCCGGTGTTGAACAAAGATGGGTAGTCATCCTCAGCCAAGCGGCCTATCCAAGAGAATGCCGTACTTTAGCCAAGCATTACCTTAAGGGCAATGAAAAAGAAGCCCAAGCCTTTATTAAGCTCCATACAGTAAGAGTTTTTATGTCCAAGCGATGCTAAACGTCCATTAGATGAGTTTGTAAAAAAACTTAAATATATATAGCTCATAGAACTTCGATGTATTGCAAATCAAACGCATACTACGTCTAATCGGCCTAAAGCTGAGCAAAAACCTTTTATATCTAGTTATCGCCTACAAGACATAATATCTTGCTCTTTGCTTAACAAGTTAGCCGATACCCCTCTTGTAATAAGGATACGAATTCGTTTGACTTGCTTTTTTAATTTTTTTATATTGCCTTTATAAATAAAAATGCTGAGAAGTCATTACTACCCAAGGAAATAAGATGCATTCTATCTCATCGACATCTATTGAAAGCTTGCCCAATGAATTGCTACTCCCTATCTTAGAGGCTTGCGCAGTTCCTTCCTTATTTAGCGTCTGTAAAAGATGGCATCATCTGCTGGCTTCTGAAGTGATGCCTTCTCTTTATAAAAAAATAGGTAAAGTACATGTTCCTCAAGGAAATGTTAAGGAGCAAGCTTTTATTGTAGATAGGATTTATAAGCTGAATGATAGGCTTTCCGAAGGAGAAAAAGCTAAGGCAATCTTCAAGGAGGCCTTTACTCTAGCTAAATCCCTTGCTCCTGCGGAGCTAGAATTTAAATGGGAAACCCAGGAAAAAAGGTGCTTTACTTTGGCTAACTATGCCTCTTATCTTATAAATATTAATCGTCTGTTAATGTGGAAAGCACTGCCTGGTGGAGGGGCATACTTAAGTCAAGAAAAAATCAAGTATTTACCTTTAGAAAAAAAAGGAGAGCTTCTTAGAGATTGGATTGAAGAAAATTGTAAAAACATCACGGCTTTAGATTTATCTAAAGCACGCTTGACTTACTTACCCCCAGAAATAGGCCAATTGTCTCAGCTGCAAGAGCTTGATTTAAGCCAAAACCAACTCACCAACCTTCCTGCAGAAATCGGGCAGCTATCTCAGCTGCAATGGCTTCACTTAAATCAAAACCAGCTCACTAGCCTGCCTGCAGGAATCGAGCGGTTGCCTCAACTGAAAGGGCTTTACTTAGACCAAAACCAACTCACCAACCTTCCTGCAGGAATCGGGCAGCTATCTCAGCTGCAATGGCTTCACTTAAATCAAAACCAGCTCACTAGCCTGCCTGCAGGAATCGAGCGGTTGCCTCAACTGAAAGGGCTTTACTTAGACCAAAACCAGCTCACCAGCCTGCCTACAGAAATCGGGCAGCTGTCTGAGCTGCAATATCTTCGCTTAAATCAAAACCAGCTCACTAGCCTGCCTGCAGAAATTGGGCAGCTGTCTCAGCTGCATACGCTTGAATTAAATCAAAACCAGCTCACCAGCCTTCCTACTGAAATCGGGCAATTGTTTCGGCTGGCACGGCTTGACTTAAATCAAAACCAGCTCACCAGCCTGCCTGCAGAAATCGGGCAGCTGTCTCAGCTGCAAAGGCTTTACTTAAATCAAAATCAGCTCACCAGCCTGCCTGCAGAGATAGGGCAATTGTCTTCGCTGCAAGAGCTTTACTTAGACCAAAGCCAGCTCACCAGCCTGCCTGCAGAGATAGGGCAATTGTCTGAGCTGCAAAGACTTTACTTAAACCAGAACCAGCTCACCAGCCTTCCTGCAGAAATTGGGCAATTGTCTGAGCTGCAAAGACTTTACTTAAACCAGAACCAGCTCACCAGTCTGCCTGCAGAAATCGGGCAATTGTCTGAGCTGCTACATCTTTACTTAAATCAAAACCAGCTCACCAGCCTGCCTGCAGAAATCGGGCAATTGTCTGAGCTGCGAACGCTTTACTTAAATCAAAACCAGCTCACCAGCCTGCCTGCAGAAATCGGGCAGCTGTCTCAGCTGCAAAGGCTTTACTTAAATCAAAATCAGCTCACCAGCCTGCCTGCAGAAATTGGGCAGCTGCCTCGGCTGCAAAGGCAAGAGCTTGAATTAACGGGAAATCCTTTGAAAGATATTGCAGAAAAAATAAGGCAGCGTTTCCAATTGTAGAATCGCCTTAAGTACTTTTTAAATTGAGGGTGAGCTAAAATGGAGTAAAAAACTTTTAGCCAACTTATCTTTAAGCAAATCATCCGCTTTCCTTCCCGCCACTTAAGTAAGCTTAAGCTAACCTACACATTTATAATGACAAGAAGTTTTTCTTTTTTTCTGCAGAGTGTTATGGCTGGAAGGACCAGGGTTAACGCATTATAAATAAATTTTTTAAAAGTTCTTCTCTGTAAGTAATATTAGACCTCTTTCGAAACTCACGTATTTAATTCCCAGTTATAGATTGCTGCAATTAAGTTGAAGCGAAGTGCAAACCTTTTACGTCTATTTCTGTAACGATCGGCTATAATTTTAAATCGCTTAAGGAGGCCAATCACGTTTTCATTGGCAACTCTTTCTCTGGATAAACTTTGATTTGTTCTTTTATCCTCTTGAGTTAAAGGCTTCTTCTTACTTTTTTTCTTGGGCATCTGGGTTTGGGCATGCAGCTTTTTTAATCCTTGATACCCTGAATCGGTTAACACCCTTATTTGTGGATTGATTTTAACCTGGGATTCTTTGAATAGCCTA
>NZ_JAEMUE010000047.1:0-47618 GCF_018342435.1 Neochlamydia sp. AcF65 | reverse complement strand
TTTTTTTGTCTCTTACTTTATCGATAGCTGGCAAGATCTTTATCACTCAATTGCCTATGGATTTAAAGGAGCAAGACTTACTCCGAATACTTCTTAACAAAAAAAAGCTTGAAAGTGCCCTTTGAACCCTTGAGTGTAGAAATTCTTAAATTTAAACTAAATATTAACGTCGGCAAAGAAAGCCTAAGGTACCCTTTTGCTTTTAGATAAGTAGACCTTAGGATTATCTTTAAATAACGTTAAAATTTTTATTTGCGGGAATGGCTGACAAAGCTCTTAATTTCTTGCAAAGTTTACAATAAAACCACACAATTTAGATGACCCATAGGGTCACCTTTTTGAATTACGCCTTAGCCGCGAACTCAATCAAAATCATTCTCTTATTTAAGCTATCTTAAGTTGATTGTATGGAAGCAGCCAGAGGAAGAATTTGATAAGGTGTTTGCAGAAAAATAGGCCCACCAGTTAGGCCTATAAGATTAGTTGCAGGGCTCCTTTATCTTACAACACATTGGGGAGATTTCTGACGAAAATATGGTGTATTGAGGGGTAGAAAACGCCTACTGCCCATATTTTCTTGGATATAACTTTTAGCACCAGGCGCACTCTTCCTACTTCTTTAATTAACGCGAGTTATCGGATAAGGAAATGCTGAAGAAATATTTTCCGCATCTTCTTTCCTACCATGAGTTCATCATTTTAATGAAAACATGCTTAGTTCCACTTTTTGTTTATTCACAAGCTTGCTTAAAGAGAGTATAGAGGCATCTCGTTTATTGATTTTAATCTATTGATAGTATGCCATAATCGTCGCATCCATTCCCTTCCAAGTTTAAAAAAAAATAACCAAAAGAGGAAAAGCCTCTATCAGGCACTTCTGTGGCTTCAAACTACATTTAATTGTTAATGATAAAGGAAAAATTTTTACTTATATGCTAGCGCCAGGAGATGTGAGGATCCAAGGCCCCTGTCTCTGATTTATCTAAAACATTTTTGGCAAAATGTTTAATGAATTGGCTTAGAGCTTAGATAGAATTGAAGCAAACTTAAAGTGCTTTCTTATCCGATAACTCGTGTTAAGTAAACTTTTATTAAGAAAAAACTTTGACGCCAAAAACAAAAATACTCTAAAAGGAAAATTCCAAAAAAATAAGGGATAAAAAAATGAAAAAATTTTTAACATTTTTGCTGGTGATCATGGCAGCTTATAGCCATTTATACAGCCAAAGCTGTGATCATGCTAGAGGAAGAACTCAAAACGCCTTGATTCCTACTTTTAAATTAGCCTTAGCGCCTCGCCCTACCACCGATGAAACAGCTATAGCTTTTTTTGGGGAAGTAGGCAGGAGGAATTATCGTGCCAATGGAACAGTAGGTTGGCTCTACAGCCATGAAGATCGATTCAAGCTTTCAGCTGAATATTTAACGCAAAGATTAGGCTATCGTTTTTCTACCGGGAAAAAAGAACGTTGGATGCATCAATATGCTCTTGGCGCTAAATATCAGCATGATTTTTATCATCAGTTTTTCAATAAGGTTGAAGCTACAGCCTATTACTCTTACGCCGCGTCTCACAATTTAAAGCCTAAGAGATGTGAAGATTTTCTTTACTGGCGCCGTATTGCTGGCTCTAGCAGCTATGGAGGCTCCCTAGGGATAACCATAACCCCTTGGTATTCCGGCCGCTTTCAGGTAGATGCAGATTTTGACAGGGTAAGCTACCGTCGAAAATATAGATCTAGAAAACATCTATCTGGCTTGGGGGCAAGCTTTGGCTATCAGCAGCAAATTGCTTCCCATTTTTTTCTTGATCTCTTAGCCGAATTCAAACGCCCTTATAATTATGGAAAGGTACGTTTAAGCTGGTCTCAGCCCGAATGGACAGGATTGACCGTAGGATTATTTGGCGCGCATACGCAAGGAAAATCTCACCTTCCCAATCTTACCACTGCGGGTATCGAGCTTACCTACGCTTTTGGAACGCAAAAACAAATGGATGCCAGTGCCTGCACCCCCTGCTATTGTAACCCTGCTTTAGCAGGCTGGGTGAGTGCACCCGCAGTTTATATGCCTGAAGTGTTAGCCATTGCGGAAGAAAAAAGAAAGAAAATGATTGCGCCTCCCTCCTGCCATGAATTAAATCATTCTCCTATTCCTAATTTTAGCTTTTCAGGTAATGAGCCTTATAGCTTTGATATCAGCTCTTATTTTAGCAATCCCAGTGGAGGAGCTTTAACGTTTAATGCCTCCGGATTACCGACAGGGGCAAGTATTAATCCAACAACAGGACTCATCTCAGGGATAGGTTTACAAGACAATCAGGTATATAACATTGTCATCACGGCTACAGCTAGTGATGCTTGTGCAAGTGTAAGCCAATCTTTTACCATTGACTTTCCTTGTGTTCCGCCTACCTCCACCCCCCTGGAGAATCCAGTAAATTTGGCTGTACTTAGCGGTGACCCCTATACCTTAAATCAAGTCACCGGACATTTTTTTAGTCCAAACGGTGAGCCCTTCACCTTTACGGCTACAGGACTACCTTCTGACTCATCCATTAATCCCACAACAGGGGTAATCACAGGGCTTTCAAAAGGATCGGGACCTACATTTAAGGTGACCATTACAGGAACTACGCCCTGTGGTTCAACCAGCCAAAGCTTTGTTCTAACATTTTATTCAGCTTAAGCAGGAATTTTAGCTTGATAAGCTAAAAATTAAATGTTGGAAAAAAGCATACAAGAGGGTAAAGAATAATGGGCATCGCCCCCTTTAGCAGGGGGCGTCTCGCCTTCATCTCTTAAATCGCTATGGCCCCGTCTCACAATGAAAAAGTTTATAGAAAGAAATAAAAAAAGAGGATAGATAGGAGAATAGGAAGGTTTGAGAAAGAGCCGGGAAGTAGAGATTTTTTATGCCTCAATACAAAATTGTCCGTTTAAATTATTGCTTAGGCATGGGCTGGCTATAAGTATTAGCCCACTCCCTTCCCCCTCATTTTCAATGAGCACATGTAAAAATCAATTTAACTTGCAAATCTTCGAGGAGAGATTTTTCGCCTTTAAGATTAGAAATTTTGTCTATTAATCTTCGTCTTACACTGTCATTTTCCTTAGCAAGAAGAATCAAGTGATCTTTCAATAAGTCAATGTTAGAATTAGTCAAAGGTACTTCTTTTAAGCTTTTCATTAATTCATTCGTATACTTATCAAGCTTTTTGGCGCTTTCTAACATTTTAATGGAAGAATTAACAGGATGAGTCTCTATCCATTGGCGCAGTTCTTCTATTCCTCTATCTTCATCTTTTTTTTCTAAGACCTCATACTCTTGATAAGAGTGGACTCCACATGAAGTAAATAAACTAAAAATATAATTCATTATTTCCTCTCTTTTTTATAGGTTAATGAATAAAAATATTAGAGCAAAACTCTACTCTTTTTAGCTAAGAAACTAGAAATTGCTCTTTCATTACACGCTGGAGTTAAAACTATCATATTCTTTTTTGTAAAGACAGTCTATCAAAAGTTTTAAGGTTCATCCCCCCTCGCTTTAATAAAACAGTTTACTAGGGGAAAGGCCATAAGGCTTGCTCCTATGAACATATCAGCGCTGCCAGCTCCTTGCCCGCCATCGGTAGCATTTAAAGCAAATATGGAAGATACACCTCGAGTAAAGGTAACAGTTGCACCTGCTAAAAGGTAGGTAGTACCCAAATTCCTATTATTCCCATAGGTCTCAAAGATATGATGACCAAGTTTTCTCACATAGTTGCCCCCAGGGATCCTCCAGACGCCAGCTGATAAATACTTCACTTTTTTAATTGTAGAAGAAAGCTTCTCATCATACCTAATCGTGCTATCCTTGATGGCTTCTTGCGCCTCGGCAGGTTTTTTCTTAGCTAGATCAAAAATTTTTTCCTTTAAATTGCTTTCACACTTTCCTTGAAAAGGCCCATCACTATTAAGCGTTTGAGAAAGACATTGCATACAAGCGATGAATTTATTTGTAAGAGTAGCGTTAGAGGCGTCAATATGGCTGATTACTGAGGTAATATCCCCCGTATTGAGCACATTGGAAGTTTGCCCTGCGGCATCGGTAAATGCTGTCATATTTATATGAACTACCATATTCTATTCCCTCAATCTTTTAAAAATATTGATTACTAAACTTAACCTAATAGGTATTTTAAAACAAAAAGATAAAGAATAGAAATATTAATTTCAAGAAAAAAAACTGCTTTAATGAGAAAATTAATTATTTTTCATTCAAGTAATGAAGAAATCGAACTATATCATTCTAATGCGTTAACAAAAATTTATTACAAGTCATCTAGTAAACTTTTACCTAGGAAATTTTAAAAAAATTTAAAAACAAAGTTGCCGCTAAAATTATAAATAAATGCTGGTGGAAAAAAAGCTCTAGTTGCGAAAAAGCAAAAATTTAGCGAAGTAAATGAAATCCACCCGCTGCAAGGCTCTGCTAGAAAAAAACATTCAGGATAAACCTCTTCATTTAATCTATCCAGAATAGCTCACTGCGGTTACTCTGCATCCATGTAAAAAAGCCCTGTAAGCTAGAAAGACTAAAACCGCCAAAAAAACGAAAGTAAAGTTTCTATTTAAAGTTGCTAGCTTATCCTTTTTTGTTATTTTTCTTGCTTAGTTTTACATTTTACAAAAGATAACTTAAGGAAAAGTTTTAAACCTTTTCTATCAAATGTCAAACATACCTTCTTGCTATTCCTCTCTCTTAATTTAGATTGGCGGCTACCCATTTACAACCCTTGCATCCATTGCCCTTTGCAGATCAACTTAACCTTTTTACCTTCATAGGTAGTTGCCTCCACATCTACATGCTCATCCGAAATCATCATGTCGACATGTACGGTACTTACATTACATCCTATATCTGCAAGCTGCTCAGGCGACATTAAAGGGCCTCCATCTATACACATACTATAGGCAAAACCCACGGCAATATGGCAGGCGGCATTTTCATCATACAAGATTTCTTCAAATATCTTACCCGTTTGGAATATCGGAGAGTCTGTTCCTACTAAAGCCACCTCGCCCAAAAAGCGAGAGCCTGCATCGTTATCGATATATCTTGCAAAATTTTCTTTCCCTTCACTAGCCTCAAAATGAACAAGCTTGCCTTCTTTAAATTCCAAATGCAAATCTTTAACTATTTTACCATTCACAAGCACAGGACGCGTAACTTTTACTTTACCAGTGGTTAGACGATAATCAGGCGTAGTGAAGCACTCCTCTGTGGGAATATTAGGCTCAAATTCCCCTCTAGGTCCTTGGCTTCCCCCTCCCACAAACAGAGCTTGCGGGCTTAAAAAAACCTTTAGATCGGTATCTGGGCCTGTAAAATGCAATTCGCGAATTTTCATTTTAGTCAGGTGCTTAGCACGTGCTTGCAAGATACTATTATGTGTTTTCCATAATTCAAGGCAGTTAGGTTGATCAGCCCGGCAAATTTTGAAAATCTGCTCCCATAATGCTTCACAAGCTTTTGCTTCCTCAAGTTCAGGAAAAACTTTTTTTCCCCATTGCGGCGTAGCTGCTGCGGCAACTGTCCACTGAACTTTCGACTTACTTACCCCCTCAGTATAATATTTTTTAAGAGCTTTAAAATTACTATTGGAGAGAGTGTTAATTTTTTGAGGATTTAAATCTGTAAGGTTATCGGGAAGTTCACTACCAATCAATCGTAAGACAGCAGCTCCTTCTTTTACAAATTCTTCATATTTTTGGCTAAGATAGTGAGGCACATACGCTAGATCATCGTCTTCTATCGAATCCAAGAGGCGAGTTCTTATTAAACGAGGCTCAATAAAATCTACATTCACATGCTTGGCTCCTCGGCGATAAGCTATTTGGCAAAGCAGATGGGTAAGCTCACGATGGCAAATTTCTGCTGTAATGTTAACAATCTGTCCTTTTTGTACATTTAAGCCATGTTCTATCAGTAACTGGGCATAAGTATAGAGTTTTTGTTTAAAATCCATCATTTTTTTAAGCCTCAAAATGGTTTAATAGTGTGTATTTTTTTCAAGTTTGCTATACTACCTTTTATTTAATAACCTTTAAAGGAGGAAATAAAGAAGAATGACATCACAAGAACGCACACTCTCCATCATTAAGCCAGATGCTGTAGGTAAAAATCAGATAGGTGAAATCCTTGCTCGCTTTGAAAAAAATGGGTTAAAGATTGTGGCTGCTAAAATGAAACATTTAAGCCAGCAGGAAGCCGAGGGGTTTTATGCTATTCATAAAGAGCGTCCTTTTTTTAAAGACCTTGTTAGCTTTATGATTTCAGGTCCTGTACTCATTACGGTATTAGAAGGTAACCAGGCTGTCCTTAAAAACCGAGAAATTATGGGAGCTACTGATCCCAAGAAAGCCTCTCCAGGCACTATTCGTGCAGATTTTGCCCACTCCATCGATGAAAATTGCGTACATGGTTCAGATTCTGCTGAAAATGCTCAAACCGAAATTAACTATTTCTTTAAAAGCACTGAAATCTGCCCTCATACCCGTTAAAACTATAAGGACATTCACTATGTTAAGGACGACCCTATTTTTTCTATTTGCTTGTTTAACTCCTTTTTCGCTAATGGCTGCGGATGTTAATCCTTCTCCTCAACAGACTTTATCTATGATAAAGCCTGATGGTATCGCGAATAAGCATGTAGGTGAAATTATTGCACGTTTTGAGAAAAATGGCTTACAAATTTCAGCTGCAAAAATGCTCCATTTGACTGCCGAGCAAGCGGGTCAATTTTATGCAGTCCATAAAGATCGCCCTTTTTACCAAGATCTTATCAACATGATGAGCTCCGGGCCTGTCATGGTGATGGTACTAGAAGGCGAAGATGCTATAGCTAAAAATCGTCAATTAATGGGTGCCACTGACCCTTCTAAAGCTGCTGCTTCCACTATTCGTGCAGATTTTTCTAAATCCGTCACAGAAAATACTGTCCATGGGTCAGATTCAGTAGAAAATGCTAAACTAGAAATTGCTTTCTTCTTTAAACCCGAAGAGATTGTCAATCCTATTAAGTAAGCATCTATAGACTTTTACAATAAGGGTAAGAAATTAAAAGCGGAGATAGAAGGGTCAAACCTGGCGTTTTATCCTTTTTTCCCCGCTGCCCTTTTTTTAAAATTTAATGCCTAGCAGCTCTATCGGCCTTTTATAATTTAAAATCGTCTCCAAGGTAGGTACGGCGGGCCTGCTGATCATTAACTAAAGTATCGACTGTTCCGGATAGGATGACTTTTCCCTCGCTCACTAGATAGCTACGATCGACAATAGAAAAAATCTCACGTGCATTATGGTCTGTAATTAAAATGCTGATATTTTTCTGCGCTAGATGTGAAACCATCTGTTTGACTTCTTGAACCGATAAAGGATCAATATTAGCAAAAGGCTCATCGAGCATTAAAAGGGTAGGATCGGTCACAAGGGCTCGAGTAATTTCTAAGCGACGTCTTTCCCCGCCTGAGAGGGCTATAGCTTTTTTCTTGGCTAAAGACTCAAGATGAAGTTCTTGTAACAACTTTTCCAAGCGTAATTTACGCTCTGCTTTAGTTAAGGGCAAGCACTCTAAAATGCACATAATGTTTTCTTCAACAGTTAGGTAACGAAAAACAGAAGGCTCCTGAGCTAGATAGCCCATTCCCATACGTGCGCGCATATGCATAGCAGAACGGGTGACATCATATTTATTAAAGGATACAGTGCCTGCATCAGGACGAATAAGCCCTACAGTCATATAAAAAGCCGTGGTCTTACCTGCTCCATTAGGACCTACAAGTCCTACGATTTCTCCTTTTTTAACATAGAAAGATAGGCCATTAACGACTTTACGCCCATTATAACTTTTCTGAAGATTCTGAACATCCAAACATATGTTATGCTCGTTATTATGCATGACTTAAGATACCTATACCTATTTTTGCTTCAAAAGTTGGAAACCGTTCTTGCAACATCTTGCATTCCTTTTCTATCAAATTAAAACGAACATCGCCTATTCCTTGCACCCTATCTTTTTTCGTATAAGGATCTTTTAGCACTTTTACAGAAGGCGCGCTAATCTGCAAATGATTAGACCCATCAATACAAAGCACCCGTTTCCCATAATCCGACAAAAACAACATTTCTTGGGTCTCTATATTATATTCTAAGCGATCAGATAGGGCTAGATGGGAAAATTGCTCTTGCTTTTCTTTGTCATTAACCTTGCGTTTAAGTAACCAAATGTTACCTTTAAGAAATAATTTTACTGGCTTTAGCTGCTGGGCAATTTCATCATAATAAATAAAAGCTTCATCCGCATATATCTCACCTATAGAGCCTGTAAGATGTACCTGCTGGCCCTTCATAACGTGGGCATTAGCATCCCGTGGACTTTCCAGATGAGCCTGTCTTAACTTTCGATCCACTGTAAGCTTATGATAAGTAGAAAGAGTATACTCTAGGCTTTTTGTCTGGTCTTGGTAATTTAAAACCGAAGGACCTCTACATTCAATTAAACTGACTTGCTTGCTTGCATCTATTGATTGTCTGGATATATAAACCTTTTCAGGGGTTGTCAATTTGCCTAAACCTAAATAATCAATTTCAATTTGCTGATATAAAGTAAGAATATCTTGTTGCTCATCCCAGCTCATGGCCGCACAGGAAAAATTTATTCTATGGGCAGGCTCATTGGCTGTGCCTGTATAAAGAGAGCCGCTAGGTTTATCAAACTCTAATTGCCGCCTAAAAACATCCCAGTCAATTTTCTGAGCATTGATAAAATCTCCTTTGGGATTACTTAGGCGACAAATTCCTGATGATTTATCAGCTTGCAAAGATATGACCCCCACCCTCTTAGTTTGCGCGGTGTTCAGCTTATCTAGAACAAAGGGTGACTTTGTTCTTTTATAGGTTCCATAATCAGCTTGTGCGAAAATTTCATGATTGTAACTGATAGTCACGTTAGGAGAGGCGGAAATTTCACTTATAGCAAGAAAAGATTTCCCCTCTTGTTCCTGCCGTTGCAGATAGATGGTCAGCTGATGGCTTTTAATTTCTAGAGGTTTAGTAAGAAGGGAAGCTTTTTCTGGAATGTTTTCTTTATATACAACATATTCATGGTTGGGCCCATTCAAAAATTTTCCTACCAAGTTTTGAGCGTCTATTTCGGCTTCCGAGCAGCTCATCTGACCACCATCTTGCAAGGCAATTTCAGCGCCTTGGACTATTTTAAGGCTGGAAACACTCCTTTTCTTAGCCTCTTCTGCGGGAAAAATAATTATCTCTTGAGCATTCACCTTTCCTAATTCATGTTCAAGGAGCACTTTGCCGCATAGATGAGCTAATTCTCCATTGTAATGGACACTTTCTGCTTCAACACTCCAAGGTGTTGATTCTTCAGCAAGCAGGCAATTGAAAAGAAGGCAAAATAAGAAGAAATATTTTCTCATAAAATCCTACCGTTTTGATCAAAAAGTTTAGCTTTAAAATGATAGGCCTTTAAATGAAAAGCTTCTTCCTTGCCCTTCAAAGAAAATTCGACTTTGTTTGCTGTTCCTTGCATTAAAATTTTTTCCTGTCCTACTAATTCTTTTAGTTGATGACCCGCTATCGCATACCGCTTCATTTTTACTTTTTTAGCTATTAGAAGATCTTTTTTATAATGATACTCGGCTGTCTCTGCTTCTATGAAGCGTAAAAGTTGCATAGGACGCCATTCCAACCTACTTTCTGGGCAATAGGAAGAGGAAAGAGGAGAGACAGGAGCGGAACGTAAACATAATTGCCCATCAGGTTGTAAAATAGCTTCACCCCCATCAGGAAGAAGGTAATAAAGCTCTTCTTGCATCAAGCATTTAACATTTTGCATATGCTCTACTACCTGAGGATGAAGATCTTGTTGCTTTAAAAGCAGCTGAGCGGCATCCGCTATTAAACGCATGTGTAAACGCTCGCCTCTTTTGTAAAAATAGATATCCTTTTGAACACCTTCTCTTTCTTGGCGTGCTGTATAAGAATTTAGCTGCATGGCAGACTTAGAAGATTGAGAGGCAGCAAGCAGTTGACGATATTCTAGCTCGTCTTTTTCATTCACATGCCCTATTTGCCAGGCTATTCCGCTTAATAAGGCTACCATAAGCAAGATTATCAACGCAAACTGAGGAGAAAGCAAAGAGACATGCTGACATTTAGGTGAGAATGCAAGAGGAGAAAAAGAATGTTTTTTGACCATGACTTAAGTTTCTTTGATTGATATGAGCTTTAAAAGCTTTTTTGGCATGCTTAAGCAATAAGATTTAGTTGCCCTGGATCAAATCATATAATTTTTCTAGTATAGTTAGCAAAGCAGGCAAATCTTTAAAATCTAAAACAGAAGAAGCATCACTTTTTGCCTCCATGGGATGAGGATGAGATTCCATAAATAAGCAATTAGCCCCTGCACTGATAGCGGCTTTGGCTAAGATAGGAATAAACTCTCTTTGTCCCCCTGATTGATTTCCTAACCCTCCAGGTAATTGTACTGCATGGGTAGCGTCAAAACACACGGGCACCCCAAATCCCTGCATGATAGGGATCGCTCGCATATCACAGACTAGATTGTTATAGCCAAATGTAGCTCCGCGCTCAGTTAAGATAATGTTTTCATTGCCAGCCGCACGGAATTTTTCTACCACATTAAGCATATCCCAAGGAGCCATAAACTGCCCTTTTTTTACAGTAACAGGAATTCCTGTTTGGGCAGCTGCGTTAATAAGATCGGTTTGCCTACACAAAAAAGCAGGAATCTGAATTAGATCACACACTTGACCTGCTGCCTTTGCTTCTTGGGGCGAATGCACATCGGTCACAATGGGTAAATCGAGTTCTTTTTTTACTTTTTCTAAAATGCGTAAACCTTCTTCCAATCCTGGTCCGCGAAAAGATTGGTAAGAAGAGCGGTTGGCCTTATCATAGCTAGACTTATAAATAAGATTAATATTGTGCTTAGAAAATAAGTTTTTAAGTGCTTCTGCCGTTGCTAAGCAATGCTCTTCGCTTTCAATAACGCAAGGGCCTGACAAAATAGCTAAGGGTTGTCCTTTACCGATAGAGAATTTTTTAAAGGGTATAGTCTGCATAAATTTTTCCTTGAAATTTCTAAAAGTGGGGTGACAGTTTCTTGATGAATATTAGGAAATTTTTGAAGATATTTCCTTACATTAAAGGGCTCTAGAGATTGAGAATGGCCCAGTTGAGGAACAAATAAGTGAGTAACCAGGTCAGCTAAAGGAGCTATAACGAAAAGTCTTTCCTGCCAATAAGGATGAGGAATTTGTAGATCGGGTTCATTCACTATTTCCCTTCCATAAAATAAAATATCTAAGTCCACTATTCGAGGAGCTTCTTTAGGTTTTGCTTGCTTGCCTAAGCTTATCTCAATAGACTGCAACTGTCTTAACAGTTCTTGAGGTAAAAGAGTTGTTTTAAAGCGACAAACAGCGTTGATATAAAATCTTTGAGAGATAGAGCTTACAGGTGTTGTACAATAAAAGCGAGAAACCTCTAAATCGTAAATGCTAGAAAGAGCAGCCATTTTTTCTATAGCATGGCATAGAATCGCATAGCTATCTCCCACATTGCCTCCTAAGCCCACAAAAACTTCTGGCAGATGCATTTCAACCTTAATGGCTTTAGAAAATTTATTGTCTTCTCATCATAAAGATCTCCCTTAAATTTATCCAGCAAAAATGCTTTTCTAAGGGGGAATAAAATGGATTTTGCCCAAAGGCTTTAAAATACTGCTACAAATTATAAATCTTGAACCAATCCGCATAGTGTTGAAGGATTTTTTGCATGATAGATATTCTTCTTTTTTAAACAGGGGAATGCTCTTGCCAAGGCGACTTGAAGGACTTATAGATGCAATGATAGATTTTATCTCTTCTTTTTACCAGAAAGCTCTCCAAAAATTGTAAAGGAAAAGTCTTATACGATCCAAAAAAAGATTTGTAGCCACTTATTTTGGATTTTGACTAGGGAATCCCGGGGGATGATTTTCTTAAAAGGCCAAAAGAGAGATCAAGATGCGCGGCCTTATCAATATGGGATAAATGGCAAGAAGATGGAAATGGGAATGGCTTGCCAGCCACATTCAGTGCTGATGTGAGGGGGATGATTAATAAATAAAGCTAAGTTTTGAGTTTTTTTGGTGCAGAAAAAAAGGAGGCGAAAGTTTCTCTTTTCCTAACTTATTAAACCCCCTCATGCCTACTTTAAAACTTGTAGCACTTCATTAGCATCAATTACTTGTATATTTTCAGGTAAGTCTAAGTCCTTAGGCTTTTCGGGAATAAATAATCCGTAGACAACTTGCTTATTAGATTGCCTAGCTGTAGGTGGAAGACCTTTATATTTTAACTCTTCAATAGTTTTATAAATCCACTGAGTCGAAGGGGGTTTTGCTATCCATTTTGCTTCTCCAATAAATAAAGCTTTACCTTCGACTGAATTAGCTAATATATCCCATTCTGAATCTTGCTTATGCCAATAACGACTTGCCCCTCCAAAAGCAATATTGCTCAATTGATAGGGGAAACGTGGAACCGCAGCTCGACAAAGGTCTTCCCATGCCACAGAAAATATAGGCTGAAAGGAATTTTTAAGATAAGCTTGACGTAGGGCCGAGCTAATCTGGGTAAAATAACTGCGCTGAGGAGCTACAATTTCAAACCAAAAGCGCAGGAAAGGATCTTTTATTTTATAAAGAGTACGTTTAGAATTATATTCACTAGAACCAAAAGAAATCTCTCGCTCAATTAAATCCAGTTCTAATAAGCGTTGAATATGGCGCATAAAAGAAGTGACAGGCTGCCCAATGCGAGCAGCAATCTCTGATAGACGATGGGCTTCTAGGCCCATGGCGTCTAAAATAGGCCTTAAACTTATGGCAGCTTCTTCTAAAAGCAAGTGATTAGGCTCATCGTTTAGGGCTCCCAGAGGATCTAAAACCAGCTGATCAATATTTTCAAAAAATGATCCCTT
This sequence comes from Neochlamydia sp. AcF65, assembly GCF_018342435.1. Lineage (NCBI taxonomy): Bacteria > Pseudomonadati > Chlamydiota > Chlamydiia > Parachlamydiales > Parachlamydiaceae > Neochlamydia > Neochlamydia sp. AcF65. Next base: position 34,565 of record NZ_JAEMUE010000047.1, on the reverse strand, counting down.
ATTGTTATTTGCTAGTTCCCAATAACGGGGGATGCCTCCCCAAATAGAATATGTTTCTACCACTTCACGAGGATTTTTGATATCTAACCCTTCTGCCATATACCCTGCAGCTATAGGCCCCAGCTTGATAATTTCGCTAGCTCTACCAAACAAAGGCGCAGAAGCATCTAATACGGCGCCTTGCATCATGCGTTGACTTGAACCTGCTAGTGCCACAATTATTTTTGCTTTTTTCCCTTCATGATCAATAAATTTTTGCAGAACGCTAGCCAATTCAGGAGATGAGGAGATAAGATAAGGAAGTTCATCAATTATTAAGGGACCGCGCCAGCCTGTATACATCGCTTCTTTAGCTAATCGCATGAATAAAGAATGCCAATCTGAATATTCAACGGCTGCAAAGTCTGGTAAAGCTTGTTGGAGGGCTAAAGCAAAATATTTTCTTTGGATGGCGGGAGCTGATTCGTCTGCTGTATAGTAAACACTCTGGTATTTATGAGCCCATTCTAAAAGTAGACGCGTCTTTCCCACTCGCCTTCTTCCCCAAATAACGGCCATTGCTGCTTCCTCGCTATTAGCTAAGCGATCCAAGCGAGACAGCTCTTGCTGCCGATTAATAAATTTCATATCCACTCTTTTGCTTATTAAACATTATGCTTAAAAACATAATGTTTAATAACATAATTTTTCAACCCCTATTTATTCCCTTTAGAAATAAGGCTGATTTTACAGAAAGGGATCAAAAAAGGTATCCATTATCGAATTAACCCCTGCCTAGAATGATCTTTTACGACATTTTTATGACACTTTTTACGACAAAAAATTGTAAAATCAGTCGTATAAAAAATGATAGAGAGGATAATCCTTATCTCTTCTGGCTCCTTTATAAAAAATTTCGCCTTAAAGAGAATGTCTAAAACACACATCTATACTTTTCTTTAAAAAGTTTTTTGCTGATGAAAGAAAAACATATAATACGCTTTAAAAAAACTTAGCCTGCATACCCAACCCTCTGAAAGCTGCCTCTCTGCTTAGCAAAAAGTATTTTATAAAGGAGGGGGGTGCATCAGGAGTAACTCAAAAGCATGCCACTCCCTCTCTTTTCAATTAAGCTATTTATATTCCTTGCCATAAAAAGTGCAAAAGACCTGGTTCTATAGGTGAGTGGTATGGAGAAAAAAATAAGGGCTTTTACCAAACACTTTTTCCTATCTTTATTTGACGTTTTATCCATTTGAACTTGAAAATAAGATAGAGATTACTGTATTATTTTATTACTTGTTTTGGACTGATAGCTCAGTGGATAGAGCACCCGCCTTCTAAGCGGGTGGTCGTAGGTTCGAATCCTACTCGGTCCAATTTTACTTCCCTTTTCTATTTTTCTTTAATCTTTGATTACATTGTAAACTTTGTAAAGAAGCATTTTAAATTCTAGGCAATCATTTTTTCCCTGATTTAGGGATAATTCCAGCAGATTAGCAAGCGCCTATTTGAAACAGAGAAGCAAACTATAGGGGTATAGAATTTCAAGAAATCTAATAGAGAAGTTTAAAAAAACAATCGTGAGTAAAGCGAAAAGATTCAGCTAATAAATCTTTGCAAAAATAAAGAAACATTTGCTTTTACTGCTAGCTAAAGCGGATGATGCCGAGTAAAGGAGGGATAGCCCATATAACAAACTTACCCTCCACCTTTTCTTTAGCCTTCCTGCTTAACTGGATTACCATCTTCAAGTATTTCCAGATTCACACGAATGCCATTGCGGCTAGCCACAGACATTAAAAGAGTACGAATGGCATTAATCGTTTTACCTTTTTTACCAATGATTTTTCCTATATCAGATTTTTCAACCGATAGTTCAATAATCAAAGTTTGTGTTCCACCAATCTCATTAATTTTTACCTTGTCAGGATGGTCGACCAGATTCTTGACTATGTATGCTACAAATTCTTTCATAGTTCGATCCTTTTTCAATATGTATATTTGACAAAAGTTTTCCAAATTTAGACTTGCATGGCCCTTATTCTGCCCTTACATTTAGGGTATCCCAATTATTTTTATAAATCTACATAAAACTTGTATATCTATTAAAGGAGTAATTTATAAAAAAAGCTTTGATTACCCCCTCCTAAGAAAGCGCCTCTTCGCTAAAAATGAGCCTCTCCTTAATTAAATCAATTGGCTTGCGATTGCCAACTTTAAAGGGTTGAACATCTATCCCTTTTCCTTTCTTATTTTAGCTAGAAAGTTTTCATAAAGAAATTTTTTGCTGAAGGCAAAGAAGCGGCCTTAGAAAAGCTGGCCTTCTACTTTTTTTGTAATCTCTATAGACAGCAAACTAGCTAATCATTAAAGCTTTCTTCTTGATAGTTAACTAGTTAACGCTTTTTTCTCCCCTTTTACCTTAAAGCCTCTTAGAAGGTAAATTTGCCTACCAGCTGTTTTATTCACTTCACTTCAATCATTTTAATGGGTGAGTCGAAGCCCATGTTCTTTTTAAATTTTCTAGCCATTTTTCTCTTAAGTTTTGATGCTAGCTTTTTCGGCTCTCTACAGTCGCAGTTTTCCCCACCCCCGCTTATTTCATTAATTTTTCCACCCACACTCTCATATCCGAAGGTATGTCTGCTTTAAAACTTAAAAAGTGGCCTTTAATGGGGTGCTTAAATTGAAGAATATGGGCATGAAGAAGTTGTCTATCAACGCCATATTTTTTATTTATCGGAAGGTTTCCATAGATAGGATCACCCAAAATAGGAGCGCCTACATGTTGCAGGTGAACCCGTATTTGATGCGTCCTGCCGGTTTTTAAATTGACCTGTACTAAGCTAAAAGGACCGGAATGATTTTTGGTTTCACACACGCTAATGGCCAGACGTCCTCCCTCTTCTAGAACGTTCATCTTTTGTCGGAAAATAGGATGTCGTCCAATAAAGTTTTTAATTTCCTGACTACCAGGATTACCTAAGCAGATAGCTAAATATTCTTTATAAATTTCTCGATTAGAAAACATTTCAATTAAACGGGTATGAGCCTCAGTAGTTTTGGCAGCCACTAGTAAGCCAGAAGTGTCTTTATCTAAGCGATGAACGATACCCGGACGAGGATAAAGCTCCTCTACCTGATTTTTTGGTAGATTCTGGCAATGATAAATGAGGGCATGTACGAAGGTACCAGTAGGATGACCAGGGGCAGGATGTACAACCATACCTGCCGGTTTATTGACCACAATCAAATCTTTATCTTCGAAAATAATATCTAAAGGAATAGCTTCAGGTTGCAGTCCAATTTCAGGAGTAAGGATATAATGGATATGGATTTCGTCATCTACTGAGGGTCGATAACGTTTTTTGACTACTTCGCCATTAACAAAAATTCTTCCCTGTTCTATTAAATATTGAAAATATGTCCGAGAATGTACGCCTAAAAAACGCTGGGAAAGAATTTTATCCAAACGTTCTCCCTTTTCCTCCTCGCGGATTATAATACATTCACTTTCATCGTTTTTCATGCGAAACTTATATTTATTGGAGGAAAATCGCCTTAACAGCTAATGAAAATTTCTATAGCTTTTTTTTAAGCTTTCCTTTTTTTGTTTTTATAAGAAATAACCGGCGGGGTGACTTCCTTTTGAGGAAGGGCAAATAAGATTAGATTAGAAGGAGTATAATGGTAATCAGGGGCTAGCTTCTTTAAGAGGCTAAAAATATGAGCTTCTAAAAGCTCTAATTGCCCGACATTTTGTTCGTTACTAACGAATTTGCCTATATAGCGCTCTTCTTGATAAGTGACTTCTTCTAGATATCCACTGCCTGGCTGAAGGAAGAAATGAAGGTATTCAGGAGTATTTTTTTCTAAGGCCCTTGCCAAGGCATCATCTATTAAAAAGCCAAGAAAAAGTGAGGGGATAATAAAACTCATTATTATTTATTGTTGGCTGCGGCCTTTTCTAAGAATCTCTTTAAAACGCTGTTGGTGTTTTTGCATGCTATTGCAGATGTTCATGGCTAAGCCTTGCATCATAGCCTTATGCATCTCTGGAGCCTTTTCTTTAAGATCAGACATGCTGCTAATAGTTGCAAATCGCTCACTATTTTGTGGGGAGGCGCCCATAGAGGAAGGTGTGGTAGAGGAAGAAGTATTCATAGCCTCTGCAGCAGGGGCACTAGGGGCTGCCTCGGATTTTTCTACTCCCATATTTCTCCTTAAAAATTTAAGTTTATCTTTCCTAATTCATAATTATAGCAAAAGAATGAAGAATTTACCAAACAAATTAGCATTAAACTTTCTTAAGTTTAATATAAGTGCCTAATTAACCATGCTAAAAAATTTAAGCGATAAAAAATTTTAAAAATCGAGCTAGCTTATGCTGCGCCTGCCCGCTCTTAGCCTTCTGAGGCACGGCGAGCTTCTTCTTGTATCTGCTTTAAATGGGCTTGCTGTTGGGCCATTCTACTGCATATATTCATCGCAATTCCTTGCATCATGGCAGAATAAACTTCAGGGGATTGCTCTTTTAAATCTGATAAGCTGCTGATATTCCCTGATTGAACGCCTGTAGAGGCATTATTCTCAGACCCAGTCGAAGAGGGAGTAGCAGAGCTTACTATTGCTGAAGACACTGCAGCAGAGTTAGAATTTATGATAGTCTCACTCATAGTGTACCTTCCGGAAAAAGTTTTATCTCTCTAATATTTATTATAACAAATTATTATTTTACATTCATCTCTTTGTAAGAAAATTAAATTATATAAGATAGGGAACATCTTAATAATTGCGCAAATTGTTACTTTTAATAATCTTGCAGTTAAAAATAAAATTGATTAACCATTCGACTTAAGGCTCTTCCGGAAGCTTTTTCCTTAACCCCGTCACTTTTCCTCATAAATCCTTGAAGATGAAGATAGTGAATTTTTTTATAGGCACTAGCGCGAAAAAGAAAGGAGAAAAAAGTATGAAATTTACTGGCCCACAAATACAAACTCTTGCTTTTAAGATAAGGACGTTCAAAAAGTGAACGAGAGTCATCTTTTATCTCAAGTTGAACGAAAACTTTTCTTTTAGAAAGAATATGGGGGCGGATTGAGCTTGATCAAATAGATAGATCTAATGGCGTGATTCTTTGAATCATTATATTGTTTCCGCAAAAACAGCCAGGCCACGAGGACCCATTAAGGAAGATTCAGCATGAAATACTCATGTGCTAAATGAAATTCATTCCCCCTACCTGCCAACTTTTTAAAAATTAGACTTCTTGCTTAAATAAATTTTTGCTATTTTCTTATCCTTTAAACTAAGGAAAAAGATATGGAAAAATATGAGAAGCTTAAAGTACTGTCTGCCGAACAATTTAGAAGGCTGACAGGAGTAAAGCGTGAAACATTTGAAAGAATGGTCGAGGTTTTAATAGAAGCACAAAACAGAAGATACAGAAGAGCAGGAAGAAGAGGCGGGCTAAGTATCCAAGACAAGCTTTTGATGGCGTTGGAGTATTTAAGAGAATATCGAACTTATTTTCATTTAGGTAGAAGTTATAGATTGAGCGAAAGTGGTTGTTATCGAGCATGTAGATGGGTGAAAGACACATTAATTAAAAGTGGGGAATTTTCACTTCCTGGAAAGAAAGCTCTTCTGGAAAAGGATAGTGAATACGAAGGAGTGCTTATAGATGCATCAGAATCACCTGTAGAGCGACCTAAGAGGAGAGTTAAAGAAAAAAAAGATAAGGAATCGCAACAACAAGCAGCAGCATTTCTATTCAGGAAAAAAGAAAAGGCATACCCTAAAAAGTCAGGTGGTGGTCGATAAGAAGAGTAGGAAAGTTATTTGTACGGCCTTTAGCAATGGTAAAAAGCATGATTATAAGTTGTTTAAAGAAATTAAGGTGCGCTGGACTGATAACCGCTGCGCGATAACCGATAGTGAATATACAGGTATAAAAAAACTTCGAAGAAACTCTAGGCTATCAAAAAAATCTAGAAAGAGAAAAGCGTTAACTCAGGAAGAAAAAAAGCAAAACCAAGCAATATCTTCGGAAAGAGTAATAAACGAAAATGTGATTGGGAGTTTGAAAAAATTTAAAATCATAAGCGATAGATACAGAAATCGAAGAAGAAGGTTTGGTTTGCGCTTTAATCTTATTGCGATGATCTACAACTATGAAATTGAAATCTAATTACTCAAGAAGCCTATTGAAAAGTTTTGAATTCTTGCTTTAAAGATTAGTTGGCATCTGAGCAAAACATTTCAGAGTTCTTATGCTATATCTCCTCAGAGATTCGTGTTACATTCCCCTTCGAGAAGATAAGGGGGCTCCGCTTTGATGGAGGCGTCATGCTCTTCCGAAAAATTAGACATACAATTTAGCCCTATTCATTAAACATAAACGTGGGATGGGTAGCCAGGAGATTTTTTTAGGATGGATGGGAGTGAGGACGCAAGCCTTTCTTTTGGGAAGAGCTTATCAAGCGTCCGAGACTTGTCAAGGCAAGGGGTAAGATGAGAGAGAAGAGCAACAAGTGCTTAAAGGTTTGATCTTCAAGAAAATTTCTTATTATTCTTCTACTTTTAATGCATCTTTTACCGCTTGAATATCAAACCCTTTACGGATAAGGGCGGCAAAAACTTTTTGTTTTTCTCTATAATCAGCCAGATTGCGTGTTTTATATTTAGTATTTATTAAATGCTGAATACTTTGCTGAGAAGCATTGGCTTGAGCATACATTTCTACATATCTATGGGCTTCTAAACGAGATATTCCTTTATTCATCAGCTGACAGATAATTCGTTGAGGCCCTATATGACGAGCCAATTGCCTTTTAACAAATCCTTCAAGCCAATCATTATCATTTAAATAGCCTAGGCGTGTACACTCTTGCAAGATTTCTTCTATAGTTTCCTCTGAAACTAGATTTCTTTTTAGCAATTTTTTCATTTGAATAGATAGATAACTGCGCATGGCTAGGCAATCTAAAGCATATTTTTTAGCTTTGACATATTCTAACTTTTTAAATTTTTCTTGAAAGGCTGCTAAGCTATCGCTTTTTGGAAGCAAGGGTTGGCGCCCGAATATTTTGGTATGGATATCTCGCCAAGGTTCCTCTTCAATAAGTACCGTCATTAGCAAGCGAGATCCTTCTTTGGGCAAGCAACTAATTTTCATGGGGCTCCCCTACTCACTTCATGAGAACGATCTTTTTTACAGGCCTTTGATCCATACGGATTCCTTTAGAAGAAACGCTTTTAACGGTGGTGTTAGCAAAATCAAATAGGACTTTAGATTGCTTCTGTTTAATTTTAGGAATAAGTTGCAATTCTACATGGGCTTGCTCTGCAGTAGAAATATACTGTAGCTCCATTCCTTTTTCAATATAAGTATAGACTTTATCCAAAATAAACTGAGTAATAATGAAGCGTTTAGCAAAACAAATATGAGTTTGAGGGTTTTTGTAGGCTACATTTATAACGGTTTTCTTATCAGCAATACCGGCATACACGACTTTATTGCCGTCCTGATGAACATATTGCTTTTCAGGTATATTAATAACAGTGTAGGTACCATCTTTAAACATAAGCAAAATTTTATCAAAATTTGTACATTCAAAAAGATTACTGCTGCTTACTTTAGTGCCAATAAATCCTGAAACAGGATCAAACCCTACTTTAACATTGCGTAGAGTCATAGCACGCTTATCTACTTGTTGGATAGCTTGTAGCTGTGTTGTACGCGGATAAGCTTTGCCATATTTGTTAATTATTCCTCGAATGTAATTAATCGTAAACTTTTTAATATCTTTAAGATCTTTTTCTACTTTTGCTAGTTGCTTGCGTGTAGCAGCAATTTCTTCTTGGTTTTTATTTAAGTCGAAACGAGAAATACGTCGAATGGGAATATTCAGCAAAGCTTCGCGATCTTCATAAGTAGGGACACGAGAAAGTTGGGGATGGAAAGGCTCTAAGCTTAATTCTATCGCTCCATGAATTTTATCGTAGGAAGAGATATTCTCTATTGTTTTGTAAAGGCGATTTTCAATAAAGATTTGTTCCAAAGTCTTATTAAAAATTTTCTCATAAAGTTTTTTACGCTCAATTTCTAGCTCTTGAGATAGATAACCTTGTAGCAATTCGGTATGATACTCTAAGACTTCATTAACAGTAGGCTCCCAAGGTAAATTATCCTTAATGACCACCAGGGAAGAATTCAATATTATTTCACATTCAGTATAGGCATGTAAGGCATCAATAAGGTCGGGTGCATACTGTCCACGAGGTAATTTGATTTCAATTTCTACTTTTTCAGCGGTGTAATCATTGATTGAATCAATTTTAATTTTGCCTTTCTTGGCTGCTTCATCAATCGAGCGAATTAGTGATTCTGTGGTAGTTCCATAGCAAATCTCGGTGATCACCAAGGTCTTAGGATCTCGTATCTCTATCTTAGCACGCAACTTGACTCTACCCTTACCTTTCTCATACTCTGAAGCATCCATGATGCCGCCAGTAGGAAAATCAGGCACAATCGTATACTCGCGTCCCTCTAAGATAGCAATCTCGGCTTCCAGCAGCTCTACAAAATTGTGAGGTAAAATATGGGTTGCCATTCCTACTGCTATACCATCAGCGCCCTGCATAAGCACTAAAGGAATTTTGGCAGGAAGCGAAATGGGCTCTTGATGCCGCCCATCATACGAAGGAATCGTTTGGGTGAGTTCAGGATTAAACATGGTGCTTTGAGCTAAATCAGAAAGCCGCGTCTCAATGTAACGTGCTGCTGCTGCAGGATCTCCCGTGAACATATTACCAAAATTTCCTTGCTGGTCTAGCAGGTAACCTTTATTAGACATGTTTACTAGAGCTTCCACGATAGGCGCATCACCATGGGGATGGTAGGCCATTGTTTGGCCAGCTACATTGGCCACCTTATGCAATTTGCCATCATGCATCATCCACAAAGTAAATAAGATACGCCTCTGCACCGGCTTAAGACCATCTACTACATTAGGAATGGCGCGATCTAAAATCACATAAGAGGCATATTTAAGATAATTAAGCTGCATGAGTTGCTTAATGTCGTCCATAAAATTTTATACTCAATAATTATTTAGATAGGTTAGGGATGCTAATAGGCAATAAAAATATAGGCTTAATAAAAACCCTAATAAAAAATAATAAATCTATTTTAACAAACCAGTTGAAATAAGCTTTATTTAATGTTTGCTAATTTTAGTAGAATTTTCTTTTTATTTCTTGCTAGAAAGGCTATTTTTCTTTATTGCTTGGTTTATCTGCTGCTAGGATAGCTATTTCTTTTAAGGAATCTTCATCTTCGTTAATTAAATTACGCATGATAAATTGCTTACGTTCTGGTGTATTCTTACCCATGTAAAATTGCACCGTAGTTTTAATATCAGAAAAAGCATGAATGGTTACAGGAAGGAGGCGGATATCTTGGCTGATAAACTGCTTGAATTCTCCCGGAGAAATTTCCCCCAAGCCTTTAAAACGGGTGATTTCTATTCCTTTTTTTAATTTAGCTACTGCTTTGTCACGTTCTTCAGGGCTATAGCAATAATAAGTTTTTTCTTTATTCCTCACTTTAAATAAAGGCGTTTCTAGGATGTAGAGGTGTCCATTTAAAACTAATCCTTCAAAATAGGTAAGGAAAAAAGTAATCAATAGGTTGCGGATATGCATGCCATCTACATCCGCATCGGTAGCTAAAACAACCTTCTGATAACGAAGCTGAGAAATATCATCTTCCACATTCAGGGCGCTCATCAGATTAAACAACTCTTCATTTTTATAAAGTTGATCCAGTTTCATGCCATGCACGTTTAAGGGCTTGCCGCGTAGAGAATAAACAGCCTGAGTAAAGGGATTTCTAGCAGCTACGATGGAAGCGCTTGCAGAATCTCCTTCCGTAAGGAAAATCATGCTTTTTTCTCCATCCGCAGTTCCATCTTGAAAATGACATTTGCAATCACGAAGCTTAGGAATTTTAAAGGAGATTTTTTTTTGCTTTTCTTTGGCTTCTTTCTTAACATTTGCCAGCTCTTTACGCAGCTTTTCATTAAAAGCGATTCTCTCAATAATTTGATTAGCTGTCGCTGAATTTTTATATAAAAGATCGATCACCGCTTCTTTTACTTCTTGAACGACCGGCCCACGCACTTCATTATTGCCTAATTTATTTTTAGTTTGCGATTCAAAAAGAGGATCTTTAACCTTAACAAGAACTGTTCCTACTATACCTTCCCGTACATCCACACCCTGGAAATTCTTTTTGGCATATTCATTGACACCTTTTAAAAGACCTTCACGAAAAGCTGATAAATGTGTACCTCCATCAGCCGTATATTGACCATTCACAAACGAGAAGTAGGTCTCTCCATAACTTTGCGTATGAAGAAAAGCAAATTCAAGCATTTTGCCACGATAATGCAAAGGCTCATACAAGCGATCGTCAACAGCCACTTCAGCATTTAATAGATCGAGTAAACCGTTTTTGGACTCAATACGCTCACCATTAAAGTGAATCACCAAGCCAGCATTCAAATAAGCATAATGCCAAAGGCGTTTAATAATGTATTCTTGATGAAAGCTATATTTCTTGAAAATTTCTATATCGGGAATGAATTGCACAAAAGTGCCGTTAGGTTCTTTCGTGGTCCCTTCAATTTTGTGCTTTAAAACCCCTTGAGAAAATTGGGCCTCAAGGTAATGGCCATCCCGATGACTGCGCGCTATAAAGCGGCTAGAAAGAGCATTTACCGCTTTGGTTCCCACACCATTTAGGCCTACAGAAAACTGAAAAACATCATCATTGTATTTGGCACCCGTATTGATTTGGCTTACGCATTCAATCACTTTACCAAGAGGGATTCCTCGACCATAGTCTCTTACGGCAATCATTCCTTTCTCTTCGTCTAATTCAATGACAATTTTATTCCCATGCTTCATAATAAATTCGTCAACACTGTTGTCGATAATTTCTTTAAGCATGATGTAGATACCATCATCTGGATGAGAGCCATCGCCTAAACGCCCTATGTACATCCCCGATCTCAATCGAATGTGGGATAAGGCGTCTAAAGTTTTTACGCTACTTTCGTCATATTGCTTTGCCATGAGTTAAACACTATGTTAAAAGGAATTTGAATGATTTATGGAAACAGAATATATAAAAACGAATTCTGAATCCAGGTTTTTGAACAGGAGCACCTACACAAATGCATGCAACAAATTTTTTTAAAGATAAAACGTTATTGATTACTGGGGGCACCGGCAGCTTTGGCCAAACACTAGCTAAGCGTCTACTCCTAGAAGATCAATGCCGTAAAGTTATTATCTTCAGTAGAGATGAATGGAAGCAGTGGGAGATGCGTCAATCAGCTCCTATTTTTTCTCATCCTAAAATCCGCTATTTCCTAGGAGATGTACGCGATAAATCCCGCCTTAAGCGCGCTTTTAGTGAAGTTAACTATATTGTGCATGCGGCTGCTTTAAAGCAAGTACCTGCTGCTGAATATAATCCTACTGAGTTCATTAAAACAAATATTATAGGTGCCATGAATGTAATCGATGCTGCCATCGATAGTGGTGTGGAAAAAGTTATCGCACTATCAACCGATAAAGCTGCCAATCCTATTAACCTTTACGGGGCGACTAAGCTATGTGCAGATAAACTTTTTGTAGCAGGAAACTCCTATGTAGGCGCTCGTAGTCACCCTACCTTTGCTGTAGTACGCTATGGAAATGTGCTTGGTAGCCGAGGAAGCGTTATTCCTTTTTGGAAGAAACTATTAGCCGAAGGCGCCCAGGCATTGCCTATCACCGATAAAAGAATGACACGCTTTTGGATCACCCTTGAGCAATCTGTTGATTTTGTGCTTCAATCTTTTTTACGTTCCCGAGGAGGAGAAATTTTTGTGCCCAAAATTCCTAGCATGAAAATCACAGATTTAGCTCAAGCATTTGCTCCTGCAAGCTCTCACATCTATACCGGTATTCGAGAAGGTGAAAAGCTGCATGAACTTATGATAGGCCTAGAAGATGCCCGTCATACCTGGGAATTTACCGATCATTATGTGATCATCCCGGAAATCTACCATCACGATGAATTACTGCAAGAAAAGCTATTAACAGGCGAAGAGGGGCGACGCTTGCCCGAAGATTTTTCTTATGCTTCTAACACTAATTCTCAATGGCTTGGAATTGAAGCTCTGCGTCAATTGATCCTCCAGCTTTGACCATAATTTTAAAATTATTTATAAGGGCGTAATTTATATCTTTTAAGGAATGCCATGCGAATTGGAGTACTGGGAATTAATTATAAGCTTGCTGATTTGAAGCTCCGAGAATTATTGGCTAAGGCTTGCCAAAAACGCTTGGGAGCAGGAATCTCTATGCATGGCCATCACCACTTTATTCTTCTCTCTACTTGTAACCGCACCGAGATTTATTTTTGCTCAGATGATTTAGCTGATACTCATACCTATCTTCTTAATATTTTTAGGAATGAAGTCGATACGCAATTTGATCAAAAGCTTTACTCTTATTTTGGGCATGATTGCTTCTATCATCTTTCGCGCGTGACGGCAGGGCTTGATAGTGCTATCGTGGCAGAAACAGAAATTCAAAGCCAAGTTAAGCATGCTTACAAGATCTCTTGCCAATTTTCTCAACTTCCCGAGGAAATGCATTATCTTTTTCAAAAGTCTTTAAAGATAGCTAAAAAAATCCGCTCGCAACACCTTTTAACTCGCACTCTTCCTGATATAGAACATGCAATCTTCAACACAGGTAGCCATTTTTTTAAAAATCTTTCTCAGGTCAAAATCCTTTTGGTGGGAGCCTCTGCTATCAATCAAAAAATTCTTCGTTTTCTACTGAGTAAAAACTTTTCCGACATTACGATTTGTAATCGAACAAAAAAACATGCTATCGATCTTGCAAGGACCTACCAACTTAACCTTTTAGATTGGCAGTCTCTTACGCAATGGCATCAGTTTGATTGGATTATCTGTGGCACTAAAGCTCCTCAGACGGTGATTAATTACTCGCACTTACCCCTTAAAGAAATTCCAGCTAAGCTACTGATAGACTTAGGGGTGCCTCGAAATATAGATCCTTCTGTTGCTCGGCATACTCAAATAACTCTTCTTAATATTGACCAAATTAATCGCATGCTTACCTTTCGCAAGCAAAAGCTTTACGAACATTTGACTAAGGCTGATCAGGGCATTATCGAAGCTACTAAGCAGCATATCCATCTCTTTAAGCAAAAGCAAACTTATCGAGAGCAGCTACTAGCTGTAGGAATGGGCGCTTAAAGTTTTTTTAAGCTCCTTGCCCGCATTAGATAGAAGCTTATTCAATTTTTTCTTCTCAATTCTTACAAGCTATTGTATGATCGAGATAAAAAAATTGAGCGCACTACCATGCAAGGCATCCTAAATTCTTCAAAAACCTTCCCCCTACTCCTATTTCTTGTCCTTGGAAAGGCTGCCATCATGATTTTAACCATTCTCTATAGCCCTATTGGCTTGGGGCCAGACGAGGCTCAATATTGGACATGGAGCCAAGATCTTAGTTGGGGTTATTATAGTAAGCCGCCCGGCATTGCTTGGCAAATCTGGTTGGGCACTCATTTGCTAGGAAATACAGAGCTAGGGGTACGCTGTATGTCTGTAGTTTTAGCAGCCCTCTATCCTCTTTTGATTTACTCCTTAACATGGAGTTGCGGATTAAAGCCCAGAACATGCTTTTGGGCAGGGATCGTTATGGCTTTAACCCCTCTAGGCATAGCAGGAAGCTTTTTTGCTATTACGGATGGGGGGATGATGCTCTTTTGGATCTTGGCATGCCTAGTGATAGCTTATGCTTTAAATAGAGATCAAATGCCTTCTTACTGGCTTTTAGGCCTAATCGTGGGATTAGGAGCTCTTTTTAAATGGCCTATCTATATTCTATGGCTAGGGATTCTTTGCCTTTTCCCTCTCTATCCTCGGCTCATCCATCGCCATTTTTTGATAGGCTTAGCTATCTCACTTTTAGGGCTTTTTCCTGCAATAGTTTGGAATGCCCAGCACGATTGGGTAACTTTTCGTCATGTTTTTTCTACCCTGTATGTCCCCCAAGTCCCTTTGCAGGCAAAATCTACCTTTTTCAATGGCAATTTTTGGGAGTTTCTAGGAGCTCAATCAGCCTTGCTCTCGCCTGTTGTTTTTATACTTTTACTCCTTAGCCTTTATAGGTTATACAAAGAGCGGCATACGCTCCCTTCTGCTTTATGCTTTTGCGGTTTCCTTTGTTTTTCTTTGCTTAGCCTATTTTTAACGCTCTCTATTTTTAAAAAATTGCAAGGCAATTGGGGAGATTTTGCCTTTCCTTCAGGAATAGTATGTCTCTGCTGGTTTTGCTGTGAACGAGCGCAAAAAATGCTTTTTTGGCTAAAAGGAGGGCTTGTTCTCTCCCTTTTATTATGTCAATTAGCTTTTCTACTCCCCACCCTGCAATCCTCTCTTGCTTTTAACATCCCTTATAAAATTAATCCCTTCAAGCATAACCTAGGATGGAGCACCTTGCGTCAGGAATTGGCTACTATAAAGGTAGATCCTACGAAGGAATTTTTATTTAGCGATAAGTACCAGATGAGTAGCCTCTTAAGTTTTTATAATCCAACTCAGCAAAGAGCTTATTTTTTAAATTTACAAGGAGCAAGAAAAAATCAATTTTCCTTTTGGCCTAGCATGAAAGAAGAGCAGCTAGGAAAAACGGGATATTTTATTGTAACTGAGAATAGTCCCCATCTTGATCAGCTGGATGATCTTCAGATCCAACACTACTGCCACTTACTTGCCAAATATTTTCAGACAGTTGAATTTAAAGAAAAAAAAATTCTTTTCTCCCTTGGCCATCAGAAAGTTAAAGAAGCGGCTTTATTTAAATGTATTAATTATCAAGGCCTCCTCCCGGCTGATCCAGAGTTATATTGATCTTAAAAAAAGAAGCAGGCCAATAAATTCTAAGCACTCAATCATCAAGAGAGAGGCAAAAAAAAGCCCTTTCTTTTTCGATTTTAGAGCTTTACATCTAGAATATTAATAAGCTTTTACGCTACAATGAGACCATGAAAGCAGAATATCCTAGCTGCTGTTTGGGACTCCTTGGGAAGATAAAGCCAATCAACGATATTATTTTTTTGGGGGATCACGACGCTAGCCACTCGATGTCAGAATACCTGTTATTCGAGGCATCGATCGCTAGGGAGTGGACCCACCTATACAGACTGTGTTGATTACGCAGTTTTCCAAGCCCCTTACAGCGGCCTTTTTACCCTCGCTGAGCTCTTTTTTTAAGCCCTTCATTTAAGCTAGCCCTTTTAGTAAAGCGCATGGATCCATTTAACCTTAAAAAAGAGAAGGTTATTGCTCTTATTTAAAATAGATCGATTCGTTGAGAAGTTTTTCGATGAGGAATTTGGGTGATTTTGCAAGCTTCAGAGAGAGAGAAAATTTCAACTTTAAAATAAGCTTCTAAGGTTTTTAAAAATCTATCCACCACTTCTTGCTTACTTGGCAAATACTCACCTAACTTGCATAGGAAATTATTATGAGAGCGTTGTTCACGATACCCAGGCATTTTAGGAGGCATTTTTAGGTAAGCCATGTTTTCTGCCTGGTAGTCCCACAAAAATGAAGTATGATGGAGCCAACGATTTTTCGTCATATATTGGGCATTCCCTCCACATTTTCTTCCTTTAATCACATAATCATTCTCACATAAACGCAATTCTATCTCCTTAAAGACCACACGATAAAAAATCTCGCTCCACCGAAAAACAGCTTGTGGATAGCAGGGAATGCCCAGATCTGCCTGATTAAAAATAAAAGTCTTTATTATAGAATTCGCATCAATGAAAACGGTCCCTCCCCCACTGAATCGGCGAATCAGCGGCACAGGCTGCCTTCGAAATTTCTCCAGATCGATAACTTTTTCAGGAGAAGAAGATATCCCCATAACGATCGCTTCTGGGGGGTTGGGGTTGATTAAACACCAATTGCGTTGATCGGCGCGCAAAAGAGCTTCCTCTAGCTGCAATTGCTCCAGGATAGTAGATTGGCTTAAAAGCAGCAAATTAAGAGGGGGACGCAAGAGGATGTTACTC
The DNA here is from genome assembly GCF_018342435.1 of Neochlamydia sp. AcF65. NCBI lineage: Bacteria > Pseudomonadati > Chlamydiota > Chlamydiia > Parachlamydiales > Parachlamydiaceae > Neochlamydia > Neochlamydia sp. AcF65. The sequence goes on along the minus strand of NZ_JAEMUE010000047.1, from coordinate 18,397 downwards.
ACTTCCTTCACTGTTAGGAAAAGAAGAAAGAGCCTCTTGATTGACCAGCTCAGAATTTTTATTAGCATTAAATCGCACCAAGGCAATCATTAGAACAGAAATATCTGCTGGCGAAACTCCTGAAAGGCGTGAAGCCTGTCCTAGATTTAAGGGATGGGCATCTGCTAGTTTTTGGAGAGCTTCATTTCTTAAGCCCGTAATAGAGGCAAAATCGAAATCTTCAGGGATGAGAATATGCTCAAGATGAGCCAATTTAGCGACTTCGCCATGCTGACGTTGAATATACCCTGCATATTTTAGAGCAAGCTCAATCTGAAAGTTAATTTCCATACCGTAATTCTGCATCTCAGCGGGATAATCATTTAATAAACTTGCATAATTATTTTCTGGGCGGCAAAGAAGCTGCGCTAGGCTATACCCTTTTCCTTTGAGCTGAACAAAAGCTTTTTCCAGTCGATTCACGCCTTCTTGAATCATTTTTTCTTTATATTTAAGAGAAGCATAGCGTTTTTCTTCTATCAGGCCAATTTCATAACCATAGTGGCGCAATCTAAGGTCGGCATTATCTTGCCTGAGCAAAAGACGGTGCTCGGCTCGGCTAGTAAACATGCGATAAGGCTCCTCTAAACCCTTAGTGACCAGATCATCGATCATTACACCAATATAAGCTTCCGATCTTTTCAAGATTAATGGGGGTTTAGCTTGTACATGATGAGCGGCATTAATTCCTGCCATTAATCCTTGTCCAGCAGCTTCTTCGTACCCTGAAGTTCCATTGATTTGCCCAGCAAGAAAAAGTCCTTCTATCGTCTTACATTGCAAAGAGCTATCAATTTGCCCACTGACTACATAGTCATATTCGATAGCATAAGCAGGACGCATGATTTCAGCATTTCTTAAAGCAGGAATACTTTTAATGAAAGCCATTTGTACATCAAAAGGGAGAGAAGAAGAGACCCCATTAACATATACCTCTTCTGTTTTTAAGCCCTCAGGCTCCAAAAAAATTTGATGGCGCTCTTTATCTGCAAAGCGCACGATTTTATCTTCAATCGAGGGACAATAGCGGGGGCCCACGCCTGTGATTTTACCTGAATACATAGGAGAGCGATGAATATTTTCTAAAATGATCTTTTTAGTTTCTTCGGTAGTATAAGTGATATAGCAAGATATTTGAGGTAAGCGATTGATGGGCTCATCATCGAAAGAGAACTTCACATTCGGATCGCCGGGCTGCTCTTCAGTGTGACTATAATCGATCGAGCGCTGGTTCACTCGTGGTGGAGTACCTGTTTTTAGGCGCCCTAACTTTAAACCTAGCTTGATCAAGCTAGCTGATAAGCCCACAGCAGGCTGGTCACCAGCACGGCCGCCGGCATAGTTAGTCTCCCCAATATGCAGCAAGCCTCGCATAAAAGTTCCGGAAGAAATCACTAAAGCTGAGCAATAATAAAGAATGCCTTCCTTAGTAATGACCCCTTGGATACGATCTTGTTCAACAATTAATTCTTCAATGGTCCCTTGTTTAATTTCTAAGCCAGGCGTTTTCTCCAAGCGATGCTTCATCTCCAACTGATAAGCGGCTTTATCGGCTTGCGCTCTAGGAGCCCATACCGCAGGACCTTTAGTAGCATTCAACATCCGAAATTGAATTCCTGTACAATCGATAGCTTTGCCCATTTCTCCACCTAGGGCATCGATTTCCCGGACAATATGGCCTTTAGCCACACCCCCTACAGCAGGATTGCAGCTCATTTTTCCAATCGTATCCAAATTCATTGTTAATAGAAGTGTCCTTGCACCTAGGCGAGCAGAAGCTAAAGCAGCTTCACAACCTGCATGGCCAGCTCCCATGATAATAACATCATACTTGGTTGGATATTTCCACATAAAAATTAAAGATTGAAAGAATGATTTGAGAAGCAAAAGAGAACGCAGGGGTTCTCTTTAAAACTTTGCCAGCTATTTTAGCCGGTTAGGTTTTGTGACGATCACGTCTACTACGCTTTTTGCGCTTATGCTTTGCAATTTTGTATCTGCGCTTCTTTTTTACAGATGACATAGTTTCTCCCGAACAACAGTTATATATTTTAAATTTAAATGCTTAAAAGGCTAATTTGGGGAATGATACTCTATTTGGCATTAAAAAGTAAAGTCATATCTTGAAGAGAAGATGCAGCCAAGACAGCTGGTACGGCAAGTAAAAATTCATAGCTCTGGAGGGGATTGAAAGAACACACATAGAATTTCTGTTGATCTTAAGCGTTTTTAACACCAACCATTGCCAAATTTAAATTTACCTCTAACGCTTTTTATACACGCTCAAGGACAGAGAAAGAAGAAAAAGATCTTGTAAGTATTGAAATTGACAACTCTTAGGAAGGTAAATTTGTGGCTAAAAGTGGGTATAGGATTGCAAAATAGAGAGGGAGGTAAAAAACCTGTTCATTATATAGGCTAATAGCTAGGAACCTATTTTTGAAGCATTCAAGACCTTCTCTTAAGACAAAATTTGGTTATTTTTTATCCTTAGGCTTTAAATTTGATAAAATATTTTTACACCAATTTAGGCAACTTTCCTGGCCGCAACCGTAATCAAAAACAACAGGTGCCAGCTTAAGCCTCATGTGGATGTTAAAAGTTTCCAAAACTTTTTTAGCTATAATGTTCTATAAGGTTTCAAAGGGCGCTACAAGAAAACAGAATTTTCTTAATAAAAAAAATAAAAAAATTTCATAATTACTACAGAATCAATCATTTAAAAAAAAAGCATTGACAAGAATAAACATAAATTAAAAAAATGGTAATCATCTCACTTGGGTGAGAAAAGTTGAACTATAATCCTTAAAATATCAGGTGGCTTAGTGAAATATAATTCTTAAAACATTTAGGAGGTTTAGCATGGATCCTACAAAAACTAGCTGGGGCAACCCATCCTCTTCAAGCTGGAACAGCCTAGCTTCTTTGCCTCGCCAGGTACCAGCATCCGCTGCCGCTACAAGCAACGTTTGGAGCAACTTCCAAGCGGACACCTCAAATCCAGAAAACTCTTTCCCCTCACGATGGGCCTTACAAACTACTCGAAATACAGCGGCGGCTAACCCAAGTTTTCCTAATAGCGTTATCGATAACCCTTCTAATGCCTTAGCGGCATGGAGTAACCTAGCACAAAATACTTTTGAAGGTCAAAGTGAAACGCTTCAAATCACCCAGCATAGTCGTAATGCCCTTGCAGATGCAGCGCAAGCTGAGGGGGCTTTGTCTGTTGAAACTCATAATGAGCAAATGAGAGTTGTTGACCGTACGCTAAATAAAGCAGCATCGAGCACTGCAGATAATATAGACATCATCATCAGTACCATACGTGAATTTGCTCTACAAGTTCAAGACGCAAACCGCCAAATTAGCGATTATTGTAAGGCTATTATGGCACGCGCCATAAGCAATGACGCTTCTCTCAGCCCCGATGATATAATAAAAGCTAAATTAATCGTTGAGTTTTCTGCTAACAATGTAGTGGTGATGAAAAATTCTAGTGAAGCAGCTTTAGATCTGGCAAGCAAAGGAGGAAGCGCGATTAGCCAGCAAACCTTGGGAACTATAGATATTATTTTCAAAGCCCGTGCTGCCCAAGTTACTTTGTTTACACAAAAGCTTGAAGTGTTTCAAAAGCAAGAGCAACACGATCTTGATCTCATATTCAAGATCCAGGAGGTCAAATTGAAAGACCAAGCCCAGTTTTTTCAACAATTAAAAGAGGTGATTCATCTCCAAGAGGAAGCTACAGATGGCAAAGCACGCCGAGAGATTGAAACAAGAAAAGCTGATTTGGAAGAACAAATCCAACTTCGCGGCCAATACCTAAAAGAAGAAGAGTCCCATAACAAGCATCAACTCGAAAAAGAGGCCTTAAGCGCAGAAATTGACTTAAAAAAACAAGCTGTTCAAATAGAAGAAAAATTGACGGCTATAAAAGAAGCTGAACAAAAGGCAGCAGCCCTGAATCAAGAGTTAGAAATACGAGAAAAAGCCAAAAATGAGGCAGAACGAATTGCAGCAGAAGCTAGGACAGAGTCAGAGCGCATTGCAGCAGAAGCTAGAGTTGCCGCGGAAAAAAATCGGCTTGAGGCTACCATTCAAAAAAAGCAAATTGCTATGAACGAACGCACCGAACGCCTGAAAACGGTAGCTTCTATAGTAAGGCCTCCTTGTATCCTTCAGTAGTTAGATAAGGAATAACCTGTTTTACTTACCCTTATGCTCCTTCCGTCTTAGGGAGGAGCATAAGGGGGATTTATCATGAAACTTAACTAAAAGGTGAAGTTATGACTTATCTTCCTACCGATATCTGTAAGGCCTATCAATCAGCAGCCAATACAATCGATCAAAATCGAAATGAGAGCAATAAAACGATTAGGTTAGCTAGCGATAAAATCGATCAGTTTTTTCAACAGCAGCAGCAAGTCGAGGCAGATGCTGCCCAACAGCAGCAACGCCAGGAGCGAGAGAAAGAAGCCTTTGAGAGGCAAAAAGTATTCCATGATCTGGCTTTAAAAGAGCAGCAGCATCAATTTCACATGCAGATTGAAACACGAAGACACCGAGCACAACAAGAGGATGAAGCTCATAATAAGCAACTAGCTAGCAATAAAGCAAAGTTTGAAGGAGAATTTAAAAATAGACAAGAGAAATTCGAAAAAAAGCAAGCTGCCTTAAAACCTATTGTTCATGCATCCGCACGTAGCCCATCTCCTGAGCCAGATTCCTCAAGATTAGCTGCTTATTCTAGTCTTTCGCCCTCATCTATGCCAACAGTACCTCAGGCAAAGAGCCCTCTTCCTGTAAATGCTGTAGCTAGCTCTATCCATTGCGCTCAAGTTGCACAGCCAGATCCGCGTCCCCCTTATCTATCTGGCGAAACAGGGGAAAGCACCTCCCTCCCGCTGTTAGTACCCGTTGGCCATTCCCAAACTGTGCAACCCAATTCTAGCTCCCTTTCTGCTGCTGTAAGAAATTCGGTGCTTACACCTCTTCCACGACTAGCCTCTCTAGGTCAATCTCAAGCTACGCACTCAAGTCGTACACCGCCTTCTACCTCTGTGAGAAGTGCGGGGCTTGCACCTCTTCCGCGACTAGCCCCTCTGGGTCAATCTCAACCTATACACTCGGACTAAAGCCATGCTTCATTCATTTCAAAAACTTGGGAGCTTCTCTGTTCTCTTCACTTAATTAGGAGGAAGTTATGCATCCTACTCAGAATGTATACCCATCTGTGCCCTCAGGCCCTTCTCTATCCCCACCCTCTTCACCTCAAAAAGCAAGTACCTGCCAAACAGACATACAGACCCACTTTGCAAGAAACATCCTGGAAAATAGCCAATCGCCTTCAGCGGAAAATTTACAAAGAAGTGGCGCCTTAGCTTCTGCTAGAGCCCAACGTGATGTAACAACCTTGCTGGAGGCCAAGCTTAAATATCCTAGCTTTAAACTAAGCGAACAAGAGAGCTTAGCTGTCCTCATGGAGGGCATCCGGCATGGCCAGAACGTGGCAAGCCAAGCAGCAAATAAGCATATCGTAGCCTTCATAGGATTAACCGGAGCAGGTAAAAGTACTTTGGTCAATGATTTGTGTGGATGCGATTTACTCTTTAAGCGACCACGTGAGCTTGGCTTTTGCGGTCTAAGCAAGGTTGCCGCAGTCAAGCCCCATCATCAAGGAGGGAAGCTTGATGAAATAACACCCATAAGGCACTCAGGATACTCACAGACAACTTTTCTGCCTCAATTTGTTACTAATGAGCAAGCAACATATTGCGATTTCCCGGGTTTTTTAGAGCAAGATAGTTATGAGATCGGCATAGCGAAAGCCGTTACTCTCCCAACTATTTTTAACACAGCACAGACTTTAAAAGTAATCATCTTAATTAGCTATGCTAGTTTAAGAGCTGATAAAGCTAAAGGATTAACTGATCTCTTGTACCTCTGTAGCCATCTCTTTGGTTCTAAGGAAAATCTTCTGAAGCATGTCTCCTCTATCCTTCTGGGCGTAACCCAGCTCCCTTCTGTAGAAAGTGAACTAGTGGACGATTTGAAAGCTTTTATCTCAAATGTAGGTGACCCCTTAGACCGCGAAGTTTGCTCTCAATTAGCTCAGCGGCTCTTTATCTATGAGCCTCTCCCTACTTTCCCCATGAAGAATGCAGGAGCAAGTTCTAGAGAAGATATTATCCAGCGAATCAGACATTTACCCTCTATCGGACATCCCTCCCACTTCAAAGTCGTATTATCCCCTAGCGATTTGCAAGGCTTGGATACATTGTTAAGTATCTTCAAAGAAAAAATCACCCATATTACCTCAAAGCCAGAGTTATCCGATCATGACTTTAAGCAGTTAGCGACTTATCTAGCAAGCCTTATGCCCCTCAACTTTTTAGAAAATCAACATATATCCACGTTAATGGAAAACTTGCAAGAAATCTTAACGGCCAAATTTCGGCATTTGCTGGAAGAGTTTAGCCGCCTATACGAGGCTGAAGATATGAAAAGTTTTCAACTTCTTAAAGATATGGATGCAGGTCTACGCCATTTTGACTCTAGCACAAAAAAGCGTTTACTTAAGCTTTTTGATGATGAACTTCGCTCCTCTGCTGATATTGGCCTACAGGCCCAATTACTTAAAACAACTTCTTTACAATATGTGAAACATTCTCAGCAGCTGATGAATATTGTTTTAGCAGCAAATGCAGAGGTCGAAAGATTAGGGGCGCTCCTCTTTACTAATGCCCAACAATTTGCAGACCAAACCTATCAACTGAGCCAGTCTTTACATTCCCTTACTGATAAGCTAGAAGAAGAGCTTAAGGAAGGAGGGCTATCAGCAAATCGTATGGCACAAGCTCATTGTCTCTTTGGCTTTGCTCGGCTTAGCCTCCAGATTATCCAAGATACTTCCTGGCAATGCCTCAGCCTAGAGAAAAAGGCAGCGACAGAAATGGGGTCAGAGCTTAAAGAGACGCTAAAATTAGCGTTCCATGCAAGAAAATTAGAGATTGACGATTTGACTAAGCAATACGAGCTGGTAGAAAAACAGAAGGATCACAAGTGGGCAATCTTTATGAAATTGCATGCTGGCAAATTAAAGGAGGAGACCCAGCTCTACAATCAACTTTTACAAGTAGAAGAATTAAAGCGACAAACAAATACCGCAGCCATGCGTCAAGAAATAGCTTCTTGGCAGCAAAGGAATAGAGAAATTCAAGCGATACAAGAACTATCACAAAAAGAACAGGAAATCTACCAAAAACATCAACAAAGCATGTATTGCTTAGAGCTTGAAAACATAGGCAAGAGCATTCGATTCGATGTACAAGCACGATGCCAACTAGCAGAACTTTTAACCTTCCAATTAAAAAAAGGAGGAAATCATGGCGGCCCCCATTCAACGCAATGAAAGTCAAGTTTTTTTAACAACTATAGGAGCTGAAACACCGATCTCTTTAGCCGCTCCTGCTGAGCAGGCTCAAGTATTAGCACCTGACTCGCATACCATTAATGTCAATGATTCATTGGCTCGTAAGCTCGATAATCCTTCCGAAAAATTGCCACCCGAGGAAAGTATCGCGGTATTGATGGAGTGTATTAGACGCGGAGAAATAGAAGCAGAGAAAGCTAAAGACCAAGAGCTTGTCATGGTGATTGGCAATACGGGCTGCGGCAAAAGCACCTTTAGCAATGCTATGTATGGTTGCACCATGAAAAAAGTTGCTCCAACACGTCGCGGAGAGGGAATAGGTTCAAGGGTGATCGTTGAGAAAGGTAGCGCTCGCGACGAAGTGATGAAGATTGGTCATACTAACAATTCACAAACCTTTATGCCTCAGCTAATCGAAATAGAAAACCATGTGAGCATTTGCGATTGTCCTGGCTTTTTGGATAATCGAGGCTACGAGATCAATATCGCAAATGTTACTAATATAAGAAAGGTTTTTACGAAAGCTAAAAGTGTAAAAGTAGTAGTACTTATCAACTATTATAGCTTATTAGCAGACAGAGCTCGTGGGCTTCAAGATGCAATTAATATTTGTTGTAATTTGTTTGGATCAAAAGAAAACCTCGTCAAGCACAAAAATGCTATTCTTTTAGGTATCACCCATATTCCTTCAGCTCACCCTGATGAAGAGAAAGGTTCACTAAATGACTTAAAAGAAATTATTAGAAAAATTAAGCTGATCAATGAATTTGAAGAAACTACCCTTCGTGAGTTAAGTGAACGCCTCTTTATTTATGATCCTGTAGATCCTAAGGAGTTAGAATATGCAGAGGCATTAACTAAAGAGGAGGTATTAAGCAAAATAGCTGAACTTGAATGCATCCAAAATCCCAAGGCTATTTTTAAAACAGCCTTGAATAATTCAGATATCAAAGAATTAATTGATATCTTTGAGCAAATCCAAAAAAATATTAAGGCTATTTTAGATAAAGCAAGCCTATCGGATAATGATTTTAAAACAATTGCTGATTATCTACATAATCTTCAAAAGCTAGAAATTATTGATCATCCTCGCATTTTTAAGCTAGTCGCCGAGACTAGGCAACTCATTGCCGAGCATTTTCGTGAAATGATTAAACAGTTTGATCGCTGCTGTGCTGATGAATCCTATCGCCTTGAAGGTGAATCACGCGCCATCCTTGCTAGCTTAGAAAAAGGCATTCAACATTTTGATAATCAAATTCAGTCTCAATTCAATATCGAAGATTTACAGAAGCGGTTTGCTCTCTCCATAAAAAGGAAGGCGGCTGGGCAGGCAGCCCGCGAGCTCGCTGGCTTGCACTGCACATTTCTTGAAAAGCTCAACCTTAACGATTTTGTCTCAGCTGAGTGCTCCTTACAGGAAATTAAATATAAATTAGGTATCTTTGAAAGAGAATATCAAGAAATAAATATCTCTCCTGAGATTGACCTTCAAAAGTTAGAAAGACAATATATTCAAAAGAAAACAATGTATGGTAAAGAGCGACTCACCAAGTTAGCCAATATAGCTCTTGGGGAGCTTAAAAGTTTAGTGGAGCAATTTACACGGGAATGCGCTATTCATGACTGGGAGGGAGCAAGGCGTGCGATAGATAAAATTAAGCAAGAAGTGCATAACTTTGAAAAAGATTACCATACAACAGATTTATCACATTCCATTAACACTGAAGAATTAGAAAGCTTTTTTATTACAAGCAAAGCCAATTATGATAAAGATCAGCTCACCAAATTAGCCAATATAGCTCTTGGGGAGCTTAAAAGTTTAGTGGAGCAATTTACGCGGGAATGCGCTACCCATGATTGGGAGGGAGCAAAGCGTGCGATAGATAAAATTAAGCAAGAAGTGCATAACTTTGAAAAAGATTACCATAAAACAGATTTATCACATTCCATTAACACCAAAGAATTAGAAAGCTTTTTTATTACAAGCAAAGCCAATTATGATAAATATCAAGCCGAAAAAGCTCTTCTACCGCTTACATCATTAGAGACACAGTTTCGAATAAAATGTGCTCAAAATGATTTCGAAGGGGCAAAGAGTTTGCTGGAGGAAATTAAACGAACTCTGCCTGCTTTTGAGGCTAAATATCGTCATACAGGCCTACCTTCTAATATTAACATCGATCAATTAGAAAGCTTTTTTATTACAAGCAAAAAACAATATAAGGAAAAACAAATAAAAGATTATTTGGATCAACATACTCCTTCTCTCTCTCAGCCTGATCAATCATCTCCTCTTGTAAATACCAATAGGCTCTTGATTTGGAAAAGAATTCCTGGAGGAAAAGAAATTTTAGATGAAGAAAAAGTTAAGTGCCTACCCTTAGAAAAAAAAGGAGAACTGTTTAAGGTTTGGATAAAAAACTATGGAGAAGATATTAAGTATTTAGACTTAAGTGCAATGGACTTGACCTGTTTGCCCCCAGAAATAGGAGAGCTATCCCAGCTGCAACACTTGAACTTAGAAAAAAACCATCTCACTTCCCTTCCTACAGAGATAAGACAGCTATCCAAGCTGCAATACCTTTACTTAAACTACAGCCAGCTTACCTCCCTTCCCGCATGGATAGGCCAGCTATCTCAGCTGCGAAACCTTTACTTAAAGGGCAATCAACTTACCACTCTTCCTGCAGAGATAGGACAGCTATCCCAGCTGCAATACTTGAACTTAGAAAAAAACCGCCTCACTTCCCTTCCTACAGAGATAAGACAGCTATCCAAGCTGCAATACCTTTACTTAAACTACAACCAGCTTACCCCCCTTCCTACCTCGATAGGACAGCTCTCGCAGCTGCAATACCTTTACTTAAACAGCAATCAGCTTACCACTCTTCCTGCAGAGTTAGGCCAGCTATCTAATCTGCTAACCCTTGGCTTAGAAGACAACCGGCTTACTTCCCTTCCTGCAAAGATAGGGCAACTATCTAAGCTGCGATACCTTTACTTAGGCGGCAACCAACTTGCCTCCCTTCCTGCAGAGATAGGACAGCTGACTTGTCTGCAATTTCTTTACTTAAACTACAACCAGCTTACCTCCCTTCCCGCATGGAGAAGACAGCTTTCGAAGCTAGAAAGGCTTGACTTAAGAGGCAACAAACTTACTTTCCTTCCTGCAGAGTTAGGCCAGTTATCCAATCTGCAATACCTTGAATTAGAAAACAACCAGCTTACTTCCCTTCCTGCGGAGATAGGGCAATTGTCTCATCTGCAAAAGCTTAACTTAACAGATAACCAGCTTACATCTCTTCATGCAAGGATAGGGAAGCTTTCCCAGCTACAAGAACTTGATTTAAGCAGCAACCAGCTTACCTCCCTTCCGGCGGAGATAGGGCAGCTATCCAAGCTAAAAGAACTCCATTTAGGCAACAACCAGCTTACATCCCTTCCTGCGGAGATAGGGCAGTTGTCTCATCTGCTAACCCTTAGCTTAGTAAAAAACGGGCTTACTTCCCTTCCTGCGGAGATAGGACAGCTATCTCGGCTGCACGATTTTAACTTAAGCATTAATAAGCTTACATCTCTACCTGCAGAGATAGTAGGCCAGCTATCTGGCCTGGGATGTCTTAGCTTAGACGACAACCAGCTTACCTCCCTTCCCGCATGGATAGGACAACTTCCGAATCTATACAAGCTTCACTTAAATAACAACCAACTAACTTCCCTTCCCACATGGATAGGCCAGCTAACACTTGGAGCCCTTAGATTAGAAAACAACCGGCTTACTTCTCTTCCTGCGGAGATAGAACAGCTTTCTAAGCTTTGGGGGCTTTCCTTAGACGGAAATCCGCTAAGCAATATTCCAGCTAAAATAAAGAAGCGTTTTAATCTCTAGCTAAAAAAATATTTACCTTCCTCTTATATAGCCTTAAAAGGGCAAAGAGGTAAACATAGAAATCTTTAAAGATATAGAGCTTTGGGTTTATCATAAAGGTATAGCAACTAGGAGTAGGTTGCCGCAAACGGCCAAGGGAAGATATTAGCATTCTTGGAGAGATAAATTAATTATAAAATCTTACTTTCCTAGTTATAGGCTGAATATTTTTAAGAAGAAAAGCACAAAAAATAGGAGATAAGGTGGCTGATAACTTGAAATAAATTTATAATGGGGGCTATTGAGCTAAGCCCCTTCTTTAGTTTAACATCATTTTCTTTATACTGGTTGGATAAAGAAAAAGGCGAAAAAGCCAAGGAGTGCTTTAATTAAAATTGCCAAATTCGGAGGCCATCTCTTTTTCTGCAGAGGCATTGGGATCGTATTTAACAGGGATATAATTAGCAAACTGCACAATTTCTTTCCGATAGGTGAAGTTAATACTTCCTACTCCACCATGGCGGTTTTTAGCTACGATCAATTCAGCCATACCTGGTTTATCCATCGGATCATAATATTCTCGCCTCAATAAGAATAAAATAATGTCCGAGTCTTGCTCAATGCTTCCACTTTCACGCAAATCACTCATCATCGGACGATGTCCTTGACGCTCTTCTACTTTTCTTGATAGCTGTGAGAGACATAGGACAGGAATATTAAGCTCCCTTGCCAAATTCTTTAGCAAGCGTGAGATCTCTGAGATTTCATTCTGACGATTTTCCTGTCCTCGAAAAGAGCCAGAACCTGTAATCAACTGCAAATAGTCTATCACTAAAAACCCTATGCCGTAAGTTTCTTTCATACGTCGGGCACGTGCTCTTAAATCTGTAATTTTAAGGCCTGGCTGATCATCAATGACCATGACATGATTTTGCATCATATTGACAGCTGAAACAATCCTTTGGTATTCAATGCCATTTAAAGAACCTGTTTTAATTTTATCTGACTCAACCTCCGATTGGGAACAAATAATTCGATGCACGAGCTGCTCTGCACTCATCTCTAAGGAAAAAACCCCTACGGGCATATTGCTCTTAAAGCAGACATTTTCAGCAATGTTGATAGCCAAGGCCGTTTTACCCATAGCGGGACGAGCAGCAAGGATCATCAAATTAGAATTGTTAAGTCCATTAATTAACTTATCCAGGTCGGTATAGTAAGTAGGAAGGCCCGTAATGCCACTTTCTTCCGGCCCACGTTCTTGATAACGAACCTGCCGCTCTTCTAAAGCTTTCAAAAAAGGAGTAGCCGTTTCAGCCTTAACGCCCGATAAAATTTGGCTAATCAGCTTACCTGTCGTCTGATTGGCAGTTTGGCTTATTTGATAGAAAAGTTGTTGGGCCTCATCTAAAGCACCTAGCACATCTTGTGGCTCTTCCAGGGCTTTTTTTTCAACCACTTGAGACGTATTAATCATGCGTCTTAAAATAGCTTTGTTGCGAACAATGTCCGTGTATTCTTCAATATAGGCGGAAGTGCCAGCATATTGAGCTAGAGTTGTTATATAAGCAGCTCCACCTGCAGCTTTTAGCTTACCTAAACGCTTTAACTCTTCACAAACAAGATGCACGTCAGCAGGCTTATCATTTTTATAAGAAGTCTTAAGAACCTCGAAGATTATTTTATGCTCGGTGTAATAAAAATCGGCTTCATCTAGGCCATCCGCCGCAATGTTAAGGCCGTTGACACTGGTAAGCATGCACCCTAGAACCATCATTTCTGATTCTTTAGAGTTAGGAGCAACACGAACTTTAGAAGGATTATCTGACATACCCACATCTCATTAAATTTGGATAAAACTATACTATAAACCTCTAGTTTATCCCAAGAAATTGCCGTTCATTTCGTTAGCTTTAGCCCTTACTCCTCCTTAATTTTCTTAACTTAAGTTTTTTAATATGAAAGGCTTAAGATTATTTAATCTATATTTTAGTAAATATTTATTTACATAGATCAAAGCCCACCATTAAAGAAATGCTATAAGTTAAGATTTATCGGCTATTAGCAAAAACAAGAGGAATAAAAGTAGCTTAAGTACTGAATTAATGGCAGGCTTTGCCTTATTTTTTTTAAGCTGTCTTGCAACCTATTAAAAATCAAAGTGACATTCATTCAACAGCTGACGCTATGTTAAAAAAATTCTTGTCAATTCTATAAAAATCTTTTAAATAAAGGGGGTATGAGTGATCCAATTTCTTTAAACCTATTAGCTCGCCAAGCCACAAGCCTTAAGCAAACCCAGCGCCTGATGATGTCACCGCAAATGCAACAGGCTATTCATTTACTGCAAATGCCTGTGCTAGAGCTTTCAGCCACAGTGGAGCAAGAACTTCAACAAAACCCTTTGCTCGACTTTATCGAGGATGAAGAAGAGCATTCTAGTTTAAAAAAGTTAGAAGAAGAAAATGCGGAAATTCCTGAAGAGGGCGAGCAACAACCTGAAAAAGAATTAACTTTTAATGAGAATGATTTTGAGATTATGAAAAAACTCGATGAAGAGTTTCGGGACTATCTATATGATCTTCCTCCCTCTAGCCATCGCACACGAGAAGAAGAGAAGCTTAAAACATTTCAGGAAAGCTCCATTTATGCGGAAAGTTCTCTTTTTGAACATTTAATGCAACAGGCAAAAGAATCCTTTGATTGCGAAGAAGATAGAGCAATAGCTGAAGCAATCATTGGTAACTTCGATGAGAATGGATTTTTGCAAACCCCTGTCCAAGAAATCGCTTTGCTTTATAATTTTCCTATAGAAAAAATTAAAAACCTTTTGAAAACAATACAAGCTTTCGAGCCCTATGGGGTTGGAGCAGCTAATATGCAAGAATCTTTGCTGATTCAATTACGTTGTCGCCAAAAGCATCATACTCTCGCCTACAAAATTCTTGAAGAACATTATGAGGACCTTATTCATAATCGCATTCCTTCTATTAACAAAAAGCTTGCATGCTCCTCGGAAGAAATCTCAAAGGCTTTGCAAAAAGATATTTCTCGCTTGGATCTGCATCCTGGAACAGGACATTTTAAACATTTTGTCCAATATATTACTCCGGATGCCACTATTGAAATAAGTAATGATAACTTAGCTGTACGCATAAACAATGATTTTCTACCCTCCATGCGGATTAACAGACGTTATTTACAGATGCTAGAGGACGAATCCCTTTCTGCAGATACCAAAGAGTTTATTCGTACTAAGTTATCCTCGGCTAAATGGCTCTTTAAAAATGTACATCAGCGTAATGACACTCTTTTAAAAATCTTAGAACTACTTACCAATCAGCAAAAGGAATTTTTTTTGGATGATGGTGGCAAGCTTATGCCTTTAACCATGAAATCAATAGCCGAACAATTGAACTTGCATGAATCTACTATTGCCCGCGCAGTTGCTAATAAATATATCGATACTCCCCGCGGGATCCTGCCTTTGCGCTCTTTTTTTACAAATGCTTTACAATCAGAAAAAGGAGAAGGCATTTCTTCTAATACTATAAAAAACTTACTAAAGGAAGTAATTAGCCAAGAAGATAAAAAACATCCTTTATCCGATGCCAATTTATCTAAGCTATTAAAGGAAAAAGGAATGGACTGCGCTAGACGTACAATAGCCAAATATCGAGCAGAACTCAAGCTAGGCAATGCTCAGCAAAGGCGCCAATATTAAAGCTTTTTTTTCGAAAAATATGTAAAAGTTAACGACTTACTTTTTATCCTTACTCAATTTTCAACCCTTGAAGCGAGTTTAATAGAGATCTGATGCAATCGATAAACTTGGGAGAAAGAGATCCTGCTGACTAAGAAAAACTGCTTAAAAAACAAAGAAAAGATGATTTAGCTAAAAAATTTACGCCGTCTAGCAGGAATGGTAAATTAAACCTAATATTTGGTTACTTTATAAAATTAAGAGCAAAGCTTTATTTTTAGCATGAATGAGCTTACACTTTAAGCTACACTAGATAGAAAAGGATGAAATCGCTGCTTATAATTTTGCTTTAAAAACATCTCCTTTTACCGTTTCCTATCGGTGTAAGCTGCTAGCAGCTAATAAGCTATTATGATGGACTCAAATCAGTAAACTTAGAGGATTGATTTAGCAGCAGGTATGATATAGATGAAGCATGGAAAAAGAGACCTTTTCTTATAGCCAAAAAAATTATTTCCTGATCCATGCAAGCTATTGTGCTGGTATAGTGAATTATTTAATTATGTAGGACAAGTTATGCAATCTAAGTATACGGATTTTATTCCCAAAAGCCTTGTATGTTTTCGTGAAGGTTATTCAAGGCAATACTTTTTAAATGATCTTTTTGCAGGAATCAGCGTAGGTGTCATTGCCCTTCCATTAGCTCTGGCTTTCGCCATTGCTTCAGGGGTGTCACCAGAGAGAGGATTATTTACAGCAATTATCGCCGGTTTTCTCATTTCTTTGCTTGGTGGTAGCCGTGTGCAAATTGGGGGTCCAACGGGAGCTTTTGTTATCATCGTAGATGCAGTCATACAAAAGCACGGATATGAAGGGTTAGCTTTGGCCACCCTCATAGCTGGTATCCTGATCGTATTGATGGGGTTGGCACGCTTGGGTGTGCTTCTTAAATTTATTCCCTACCCTGTAATCACAGGGTTTACCACAGGCATTGCACTGATTATTTTTTCTTCGCAAATTAAAGATTTTTTTGGACTAGAGGCAGATAAAGTTCCTTCTGAGTTCCTTGAGAAGTATAAATTCTATTATGAAATCGCACCTACCTGGAACCTATGGGCCTTTTTAATTGCCTTTTCGACGCTCACCTTAATATTTGTATTAAGGCATTATCATCCTAGATGGCCAGGTGCAATCATTGCAATCACTCTAGCTACGGCTGCTGCCTATTTTTTTGATCTTCCTATTGAAACTATTGAATCCAAATTTGGAGGAATCCCTAGAACGCTTCCCAGCCCCTCTCTTCCCCACTTTTCCTATGATCTTTTTAAAGCGGTGCTCCCTGACGCCATTACAATAGCTTTATTAGGGGCTATAGAGTCTTTATTATCCGCTGTTGTGGCTGACGGAATGATAGGAACCAAACATAAATCAAATGGGGAGCTAGTGGCTCAAGGATTAGCTAATATAGGATCAGTAATCTTTGGAGGCATTCCAGCAACGGGAGCCCTTGCCCGTACCTCCGCTAACATAAAAATGGGGGCCAAAACGCCTGTAGCCGGGATGATTCACGCCATTACCCTTCTTCTGCTTATGCTTTTTTTGGCTCCTCTAGCAGGCAAAATTCCCTTAGCGGCTCTTGCAGGTGTCCTAACATTTGTTGCTTGGAATATGAGCGAGCTGCCGCATGTTATAGAAATTCTGAAAGGACATCAGAGTGACGCAATTATTTTACTCATCACATTTTTGCTAACCGTGTTGATAGATCTTACAGTTGCTGTGCAAGTCGGTATTATCTTGGCAGCTCTTCTATTTCTAAAACGCATGACTGATAAAACTACCGTAGAAATTTGCCAAAATTTGGTGAATGAGAATAAAAATGAAATAGCAGAACCCCCGGATGGTGAGCTCCTTTTTCGAAAAGATATCCCTTCTGATATGACAGTTTTTGAGATTAGAGGGCCATTTTTCTATAGCGTGGCTGATCTACTCGATGAGGTTCTTTTTCAATTAAACTATCACCCCCGAGTTTTTATTCTACGTCTTCATAAAACTCCCTTAATTGACGCGACTGGATTACGAGCTATTAAACAATTTGGGTTGAAGTGCAAAAAGAAAGGCATAATATTTATGCTCGCTGATGTTGATGATAAAAACTATGATTTATTTATTAACTCAGGAATAGCAGAAGCCATAGGAAAAGATCTTATGTTTAAAGACATTGAAGCTGCCCTTGCTTATTGCAAATAGTTAAAGTCACAGTTTGCCCCTAATTTTTTAGCGTTTATTATTCTCTGCTTCCCATGAAATTTAATGGCACATAGAGAACTTCGCTCCTCTACGGTTGGGGTGCTTGAGGCTTGTTTTTTCTGGCAACTAGGCGCTTTAAAAATTAAAAGTAAGACTTTTTGCTTTTATTAATAGATAATTGTCCTTCTCTTTCTATTTATTATTAATTTCTTGCTCTTTGTCCTTTTCGTGCTGAAAAAGCTAACATTTCATATAAGATAGCAAAAAAAGAAATACCAGAGGCCATTCGAGGCTATAAGGAAAAGCTTAAAAATTTAAAAGACGAACAACACACAGCTATTCAAGAATATATATCGTAGTAAAGAAATAAACACCTATATATCTATAGTATTTGAGGATTTAAATAATTTTCTAAAAAGTAATCAGCCAGATATCCCGGTAATGACAAATGAACTTAAACAAGCATTATCAAGATACCAAACATATGTTGAATTACAATTTAAAGCCACCCAACAGCTAACGAAGCAGATAGAAAACACTTCTGAAGAAGAGACAAATCTTCAGGACTTACAAATATTTTTAATTAAACGCCTTAGGCCTCTAACACCTAACTGAAGAGGAAAGGTGTGAGGTGTAAAAGCGTATCTTTATGCTTGTCGTTACTTGGGGAAATACTTCCTTTTTTCCGACTGATGATTCCATCAAAATTCCATTGCTCTAGCCAACCCTTGGTATCGCAACTGGCTAAACTTCGTTTACTAGAATAAAAAGTTCTTATCGCTGAAATTATCTCTCTAACTTCACCTGGCCGTTTAAAATGGAGATCTTTTCTAGCTAGATCGGCAAGAGTAAGTGAATCTACTTCAAAGAAGTAAGGTGGATTAGCCGCACTAATACAGTATTCTTTGCCTACCTGAAGAAATCTAACAGCTCGAGAAGTCCTCGATTTCTCTCTTATGAATTTTCCATTAGCAGACTCATAACAGGCAATTGTTCCATCGCTAAGCCCGACCACTAATTGGCTTTGATTATAGTCGCAAACCGTAAGCTTAACTTGGCTTTTCTTGAGGTACTTATCTGAAGGTAAAGGCTCAAGCTCTCCTTC